>JBKJMA010000058.1:0-4444 GCA_046596505.1 Sphingomicrobium sp. | reverse complement strand
TCGCCGCCGAACGACGACGGCCGCCTGCCGTGGCTCGACGCCGAGCCGGTATCGCCTCGGGTGGCGGTTGGGCCAGCCGCCAAGCCGGCCTCACCCGAATCGGGGATGATGTGGCCGGTCGCGCTGATGGTCGCGGCGCTGATCGCGGCGGGCGCGTTTATCCTCGGACGCGGGAGCCAGCTTGCCTCGCCGCCGCCGGTTCCGCCTACGGTCCTTTCGCCAGCACGTCCGTTGACGCCGATGCCGGCTCCGACGCTGAAGCCGGCGCAAACCCCTCCCGCGCTCGCCCGGGTTGCGAGCAAGGAAGCACGCGAAGCCGCGCCCGCTGCTCCGGGCCGTCACGAAACTCCCGCGTTGCACCTTCGTCCCGAGCAGGTCCGCGCGGTCCGCCGCATCGCCAGTTCCGCCCACGTCCGCGTGCATCGCCATGCCGTGCCGCGCGTCGCTTACTCGCCGCGCGTCGGCCTGCCGGGTCGTGTGGTCCAGCTCGGCGCCTACAACAGCGTCCGCGATGCCGAGGCCGCCGCGGTGAAGTTCCGCTACAAATATCGCGGGCTGCTCGAAGCCCTGCCCAAGGCGGTGCTGCCGTTCCGCCTGAAGGGATCGCGTAAAATGTTTTACCGCGTCCAATTCGTCACGCCGAGCCAGGCCTATGCCGAGGTAACGTGCCAGCGGCTGCGCGCGGCGAAGAAGACTTGCATCGTCGTATACTGACGCGAAGCCGACAGGGAAGAAACCAGGATGAGTGACCGCCGCGCCGCGTTCGACGAAGAGGGATTGCCGTGGCTCGAGGCAGTGCCCGACGAGGATGGGCCGCGCGGGGTGTCGGCGAGGAAGATGCTCGCCGCTTTGTTGATGGTCGGGCTCGCCGTCGCGCTGATTGCGGCAACCACATTCATCATCGGCCGCCGCGCCGCCGGGCCGACCAGCGGACCTGCTGAGCTGATCAAGGCCGACCCGCGTCCCTACAAGGTCAAGCCGAGCGATCCCGGTGGGCTCGATGTCGCCGGCGACAGCCAGACCGCCTTTGCGACCAGTGCGGGGTCGGACACCGACGCACAGATCGACATGAACGCGGTCACCGAGACGCCGATCGCGCGGCCTGAGACCAGGCCCGAGTCCAAGCCCGAGCCGAAACCCAAGACGCTGCCGCTGAACGAGACCAAGGAGCCTGTGCCCGTTCAACCGGCAACTCCGGCCGAGGCCGCCCCGCAGGTCCCTGCCGGCGGCTCGGGGTCGGTCATCCAGCTTGGCGCTTTCTCGTCCGGCGTGAAGGCCGAGGCGGCGTGGAAGGCGCTGACCGCGCGCTTCTCCTCGCTAGCTGCCCTGACCAAGATCGTCGTGCCGGTCCCGGGCAGCAAGCTTTACCGCCTGCGCGCCGGGGCCCCGTCGCCGGCCGAGGCAAAGGCAATGTGCCAGACACTGCGCGTCGCGGGCGAGAATTGCGTGGTGATCGGCTGATGCTCGCCGCGATCCTGAGCCTGTCGGGGCTCGACCTGACCGCCGACGAGGCCAGCCTGTTCCGCGACGCCGACCCCGCCGGCTACATCCTGTTCGCCCGCAACATTCAGGATCGGGACCAGCTCAAGGCGCTAACCGACTCGCTGCGTGATCTCCACGGCCGCGATGACCTGCCGATCCTGATCGACCAGGAAGGCGGTCGCGTGGCGCGGATGCGCCCGCCCGAATGGCCCGCATTCCCGGCCAACGAGGCGTTCGACCGGCTCTACCGGCTCGCGCCCGCGTCGGCGATCCAGGCCGCCCGCTGGAACGCCCGCGCGATCGCGCTGACGCTCGCCGAGGTCGGGATCACGGTCGACTGCCTGCCGATGCTCGACGTCCGCCAGCCGGGCGCGAGCGACATTGTCGGAGACCGCGCGCTGGGCTCGGAGCCGATGCAGGTCGCGGCACTCGGCCGCGCGCAACTCGAAGGGCTCGCCTCGGCTGGCGTGGTCGGCGTCGTCAAGCATATCCCCGGCCACGGCCGCGCGCTGGTCGACAGCCACCTCGAATTGCCCATCGTCGACGCCGGCGAGGAAGATCTCGTGATCGACCTCGAACCGTTCGAGCGGCTCGCCGACGCACCCATGGCGATGACCAGCCACATCCTCTACCGCGCGTGGGACGCGACGCTCCCCGCCAGCCAGTCGCCGACCGTGATCAACTCGATCATCCGCCAGCGGATCGGGTTCGGCGGCTTCCTGATGAGCGACGACATCGGCATGGAGGCGCTGAGCGGCGACGTCGGCACCCGCGCCGCGACGTGCGTTGCCGCGGGTTGCGATGCCGCGCTGCATTGCTCGGGCAAGCTCGACGAAATGATCCGCGTCGCCGAGGCGGTTCCAGCGATGACCGCCGAGGGCGACGCCCGTCTGACGCGCGCCATGGCGACGCGCTTCACCGGCGGCGAGGGGATGACGCTGGCCGAGGCGATCGACACTCGCGACCAGCTCCTGGCGCTCGCCTGACGAATGGTGACGTGACCAGCGAGTTTGCCTTCAGCGACGCCGATGATGGGCTGACGCTCAGCCTTGACGGCTGGGAGGGCCCGCTCGACCTGTTGCTGACGCTCGCCCGGTCGCAGAAGGTCGACCTTCGCGAAATCTCGATCCTCGCACTGGTCGATCAATATCTCGCCTATCTTGACGGCGCGAAGGTGCTGCGACTCGAGATCGCGGCCGATTACCTCGTCATGGCGGCATGGCTCGCCTATCTCAAATCCTGCCTGCTGCTGCCCAAGGACGCCGAGGCCGACCCGAGCCCCGAAGAACTCGCCTGGCGGCTCCAGCAGCGCCTCGCCCGGCTCGATGCGATGCGCGACGCCGGCGCGCGGCTGATGGGCCGTGACCGGCTTGGCCGCGATGTTTTCGCCCGCGGCGCGCCCGAAGGCCTGCGGCTCGCACGCAGCGCCGTGTGGCAATCTACCCCGTTTGAGCTGTTCGCCGCCTATGGTCTGGTCAAGGCGCGCACCCAGCCGGCGATGCACATCGTCGCCCACCGCGCGGTGATGGCGATCGAGGAAGCAATCGAGCGGGTCGGGCGGCTGATCGGCGCGGCCCTCGACTGGACCCGGCTCGAAGCGTTCCTGCCGCCCGCGCTCGACCCGCTGTACCGCAAGTCGGCGCTCGCCTCGTCGTTCGTTGCGGCATTGGAGCTGGCGCGGCAGGGGCGGCTCGAACTCGCGCAGGACGAGCCGTTTGCGCCACTCGAACTCAGGGTGATCGCCTGATGGACGATTTCACGCGCGCGGTCGAAGCGGTGCTGTTCGCCTCGGGCGATCCGCTCAGCCCCGACGATATCGCGCTCCACGCTGGTGAGGGCAACGTCTCCGCCGCGCTCGCCAGCCTCGCCGAACGGTACACCGGCCACGGCATCGATCTCGTCGAACGCGGTGGCCGCTGGCATTTCCAGACCGCCCCCGATCTCGCCCACCTGCTCCGCCGCACCCGCGAGGAACCGCGCCGACTGTCGCGCGCGGCGACCGAATGCCTTGCGATCATCGCCTACCACGAGCCCGTCACCCGCGCGGAAATAGAGGCGATCCGCGGGGTACAAATCTCGAAGGGGACGATCGACGTGCTGATGGAGGCGGGCTGGGTGCGCACCGCCGGGCGCCGCGAAAGCCCCGGCCGGCCGTTACTCTATGCGACCACTCCGGCCTTCCTGACCCACTTCGGCCTCTCCTCGCGCCGCGACCTGCCGGGGATTGACGACCTCAAGGCCGCCGGGCTGCTCGACCCGCTCGATGAGGCGGCGCTTAGCCTATCGCTGGAAACAGGCGCCGATGAGGACTAAGGTGTGGGCAACGATCCTTTCCCGGAGTGAATATCATGGGCGGTTTCAGCCTCATCCACTGGCTCATTCTCGGAGTCGTCGTCCTCCTCCTGTTCGGCGGCAACCGCTTCAGTTCGATGATGGGCGACGTCGCCAAGGGGCTGAAAAGCTTCAAGCAGGGCATGGCCGATGAGGATTCCGCGCAGGGCAAGGCCGACCCGCGCCTCGCCGCGCCTCCGCAGCAGCTTCCGCCCCAGCAGCCGACTTACGTCCCCCCGCCGCAGGCTTATACCCCCCCGCCGCAGGCCTATACTCCGCCGCCACAGGCCTCGCCGCCACAGGCCTCGCCGCTCGAGCCGGTCGTGCCCAAGGCGCCCAACGCACATCCTGACCATGTCGAGATGACCCCCGACTCGCCCCCGGCCGAGAGTGCCCCGCCATCGCCGCCGCGCGGCGTTCCGCCGAGCGGTGAGCCGACCAGCTGAGCACGGCCGCCTGAATGTTCGGAATCGATTCGTCCGAGCTGCTGATCGTCGCGGTCGCGGCGCTGATCTTCATCGGTCCCAAGGATTTGCCGCGGGTGATGATGACCATCGGCCGCTGGGTCGGCAAGGTGCGCGGCCATGCCCGCCACTTCACCTCCGGCATCGAAAATATGATGCGAGAGGCC
>JBKJMA010000100.1:0-5387 GCA_046596505.1 Sphingomicrobium sp. | reverse complement strand
CACGGCGGTGCGCTACCACGGCAACCTCAACCTCTCGCGGTCGGGGCTCGATGGGGCGCGCCTGCTGACCGATTGCCGCGACATCGCCTTTTCGCTCGGTTCGGCCTGCGCCAGCGGATCGGGCCGGCCCAGCCATGTACTGCGCGCGCTGGGCATGAGCGATCGCGCGGCACGCTCCTCGATCCGCCTCGGCTTCGGGCGCTACACGACGCTCGAGGACATGATTGCCGCCTGCACCCGGCTTAACGAAGCCGCCCGTTCTCAATTGGTCCTGCCGGCATGACTCGCGTGCGTTTCCTCCGCGTCGACGGCAGTGTCGAGCGCGACATCGAGGCGCCCGCCGGGGCCAACCTGCTCGACCTTGCCCAGGCCCAGGGCCAGCCGCTCGAGGGCGCGTGCGAGGGGCAAATGGCGTGCTCGACCTGCCACGTCATTATCGCGGCGGAGGATTTCGAGCGATTGCCGCGCGCCAGCGAGGAGGAGGACGACCTGCTCGACCTCGCCGTCGGGGTGACCCGCACCTCGCGCCTCGCCTGCCAGGTCGCGCTGCCCGAGGGCCAGCTGACGGTGCGCATGCCCAGTGCAACCAAAGACTGGCGCCGCCGGTAGGCCAAAGACTGGCGCCGCCGGCAGGAACGCAAGCGCGCGTTCGATGGTTATCTGCTCGGGTCGCGTAATGGCCCTGAGGGAGAGACTCATGAAACTATTGATCGGTATCGCCGCCGGCCTGCTCGCTACCGGCGCGCTCGCCCAGTCGACCACGACGACAACCCAGTCGACGACAACCAAGCCGGCGATGGAGATGAACCGCACCACCGGCAGCGTCGTGCACAACAGCACGATGACGAGTTCGACCATGCGCAAGACCGGCAGCGTGACCCACACGACCATGCGCGGCAACCACAAGATGCACCGCAAATGCTATACCCAGATGCGCCACGGCAAGACGGTCCAAGTCTGTCGCACCCGCCACAACAAGTAGGCCGAAGCGGCGCGCCCGGTGACGGTTGATCGAGCGCGCCACTTCCCCCATATGCCCGCCCGGGAGTCGGGCGGGCGGTGCTGTCCCCAACCTGGTCAGATCCGGAAGGAAGCAGCCACAAGGATTTCGCCCCGGGTCGTTCCGGCTCCCACCCTTCGCCCGACCAAGAGCAACTGCGCGCGGGGATGACGATGGGCGACCACTCGCCTAGACCATGTAAATGACCGACGACGAATCACCCGGCCTCGGCCTAGACATGCCAGAAGTGCCCCAGCTAGCGCCAGCGCCCGGTGCCTACCGCGTCCTCGCCCGCAAATACCGCCCGCAGTCGTTCGGCGAGCTGATCGGCCAAGATGCGATGGTCACGACACTGGGCAACGCCATCGCGAGCGGCCGGATCGCGCATGCCTTCCTGCTAACCGGCGTGCGCGGGGTCGGCAAGACTTCGACCGCACGCCTCGTCGCCAAGGCGCTCAATTGCATCGGGCCCGACGGCACCGGCGGTCCGACGATCGAACCGTGCGGTGTCTGCGACCCGTGCCGTGCGATCACCGAGGGACGCTTTATCGATGTCCTCGAAATTGACGCCGCTTCGCACAATGGCGTCGATGACGTTCGTGAAATGATTGAATCGGTTCGCTATTCCGCCGTGTCCGCCCGGTTCAAAATCTACATCATCGACGAAGTCCACATGATGACGAAACCGGCGTTCAACGCGCTGTTGAAGACTCTCGAGGAACCGCCCGAGCATGTGAAATTCCTGATGGCGACGACCGAAGTAGCGAAGGTTCCGGTAACGATCCTGTCGCGCTGCCAGCGGTTTGATTTGAAGCGCATCTCGGCCGAGTCACTGACTGATCTTTTCGCGAAGGTTTCGGTCGCCGAAGGGGTCGAAGTCGAGCCCGAGGCCCTCGCGGTCATCGCCCGCGCCGCCGAGGGATCGGCGCGCGATGGGTTGTCGATCCTCGACCAGGCGATCGCCCACGGGGAGGGGAAGGTAACCGCAGCCGAGGTCCGCGACATGCTCGGGTTGGCCGATCGCGGCCGGGTGCGGCGGCTGTTTGCGGTGTTGCTCGAGGGCGATGCCGCGGCAACGCTGGCGCAACTCGACGAGGCGCATGCGCTCGGGCTCGACCCGGCGGCGCTTATGCGTGGGTTGATGGAGACGGTCCACGCCGTGACCCGCGTCAAGGCCGGAGCGCCCGAGGATCTGCTCCAGTCCGCCGAGGAGCGCGAGGCCGCCGCACAATCCGCCGGCAAGCTCGGCTGGGCGGTGCTTCATCGGCTGTGGCAATTGCTGCTCAAGGGGCTGCAGGATGTAACCGTCGCACCGGATCCGCAGGAAGCGGCGACGATGGCGCTGCTGCGCCTGGTCCATGCCGCCGACCTGCCCGATCCCGCGGCGCTGATGGCGCGGCTGGCGAGCGGGGACGGGGTGGGTGCCACCGCTCCGGCCGCGCGCGCTTCGGCGCCCCGGCAGGCGCCGGCCTCACGATTGCCCGAAAGCTTCTCAGCGCTGGTCGAGCAACTCGAGGATGCCGGACGGATGCGGCTTGGTATTCAGCTGCGCGATCATGTCGGGCTGGTCAGCTATGCGCCCGGCGAAGTGGTGCTGCGCCCGCTGCGCCCGCTCGGGCCTGACTTCGCCCGCGAACTTTCCGCCGAGGCGAAGGAAACCACCGGAACTGATTGGGAAATAAGGTTTACCGATGCCGGTGGCGAACCTTCGTTACATGAGCAAACGCGCATGGCCGAGGAGCGCGAGCGTGCCGCGGTGCTCGAAGAGCCGGCGATGAAGGCGCTGCTCGCCGCCTTTCCCGACGCGACACTAGAAACCCTGACCTCGAAAGGCCCCGCCCATGCCCGACTTTGATGACATCATGAAAATGGCGCAGGAGGCCCAGGTCGAACTCCAGCGCGCGCAGGACACGCTCGACACAATCGAGGTCGAGGGCGTTTCGGGCGGTGGTTTGGTGCGGATCCGCGCGACCGCCAAGGGGCGCATTCTTGGCGTTACACTCGACGACACACTGATGCAGCCGACCGAGAAATCGATGTGCGAGGATCTGATCGCCGCCGCCATCAACGACGCCCGGACCAAGGCCGATGCCGCCGCCGGCCTCGAGATGCAGAAGGTGACGTCGGGGATGGCGCTGCCGCCGGGGTTCAAGATGCCGTTCTAAGGCGCTGCGGTGCCGGCGAGTCGGCCCGGCTTGCGTTAACGGGGCGGTTGCGGGCAAGGTGCGCGCGCTCGGTTGAACGCGTGGCTTGGGGGACGCTCGGTGACATCGTTGGGAGCAATGCAGGACTGGCCGCTGCGGGTAATGCGGCTGGTCGACCACGCCGCGCGCGAACATGGTTCACGCGAAATTGTCAGCGCCTGGGCGGGCGGCGAGGTCACCCGCACTGACTGGCGCACCATCGCGCACGACGCGCGGCGCATGGCGCAGGCGCTCGAGGCCGCCGGGCTGAAGCCGGGAGACCGCATCGCCACGCTCGCGATGAACCATGCTTCGCACCTCATCGCCTGGTATGGCGCGATCGGGATGGGCGGCGTGCTCCACACCATCAATCCGCGGCTCCATGACGACCAGCTTATCTATATCGCCAACCATGCCGAGGATCGGGTGCTGCTTTACGACCGGGCGTTCGCCGAGACGATCGAACGGGTCAGGCCGCAACTGGGCACGATCGTTCGGTTCGTCTGCTTCGACGGGCCCGGCGCCGAGGGAGATGTCTCATTTGACCCCTGGCTCGCCGACCATGACGGCGATTATGCGTGGGTCGAGGGTGACGAACTCGACCCGTGCGGGCTGTGCTACACCAGCGGAACGACCGGCAACCCGAAGGGCGTTCTCTACACTCATCGCTCGACCACACTCCACGCGCTGGCCGAGGTCGCGCCCGACTGCTTCAACCTGTCGGCGCGAGCGTGCGTCATGCCGATCGTGCCGATGTTTCACGCCAACGCGTGGGGCGTGCCGTGGGCGGCGCCGCTGACCGGCTGCAAGCTGGTGCTGTCGGCCGACTATCGCCCGGCGCAGCTGTGCGACCTGTTCCGCGATGAAGCGGTCAGCCACTCGGCCGGGGTGCCAACGGTATGGCTGGGGATGATCGAGCATATCGAGCGCAGCGGCGCTGAGCTTGGTGCGCTGAAGTTCGTCACCATCGGCGGATCGGCGGCGCCGCGCGCGATGATCGACTGGTTCGCCCGGCGCGGGGTCGAGGTCGGCCATGCGTGGGGAATGACCGAGACATCGCCGATCGGCTCGCTCGGCGGGCGGCCCGCGGGATGGGAAATGCTGAACCCTGCCGAGCAATTGGAGTATGTCTCGCACCAGGGTCGCGTTCCCTTCGGCATCGAGATGCGGATCGTCGACGAGGAAGACACAGTGCTTCCTCGCGATGGCGACCGGTCTGGCCGGCTGCAGGTGCGCGGGCCGTGGGTCATCCGCCGCTATTTTCGCGAGACCCACGACGCGGTCGGGCCCGACAACTGGTTCGACACCGGCGATATTGCCGCGCTTCATCCCGACGGTACGATGCAGATCACCGACCGCGCCAAGGACGTGATCAAGTCCGGCGGCGAGTGGATCAGCTCGATCGAGCTCGAAAATGCCGCGCTGGGTTGCGCCGGCGTCGCCGAGGCGGCGGCGATCGGGCTGCCGCACCCCAAGTGGGACGAGCGCCCGCTGCTGCTGGTGGTGCGCCGCGAGGGGAGTGACGTTGCCGCCGACGAGATCCGCGCCCACCTCGCCACGCAGGTCGCCAAATGGTGGCTCCCCGACGCCATCGAGTTCGTCGACGAATTGCCCCACAGCGCAACCGGGAAATTGCTCAAGCGCACGCTGCGCGAGCAATACGCCGGTTACATATTTCCCGATGCGACCGCGATGGTCGGACGGGCCTGACTACAGCGCACTGGATTCACGTCCACTCCTCGGCTAGTCGGCGCTGCAAATCCCTATCGTTGCCAAATCGCTTTCGTTGAAGGACTAGCGCCGCCATGGCTGCCCAATTTTCTTACGTGATGAAGAGTTTGTCGAAGACCTTCCCCGGCGCGCCCAAGCCGGTGCTGAGCAACATCAGCCTGCAATTCTACCCCGACGCCAAGATCGGCATCGTCGGCCCGAACGGCTCGGGCAAGTCAACCTTGATGAAGATCATGGCCGGCCGCGACACCGAGTTCGTCGGGGAGGCCTGGGCCGGCGAGCATATCACCGTCGGCTATCTCGAGCAGGAGCCACAGCTCGATCCGACCAAAACCGTCATGGAGAATGTTCGCGAGGGCGTGCGGCCGGTCGCAGACCTCGTCGATCGCTACAACGCGATCGTCGTCGAGATGAGCGAAGACGGCGCCGATTTCGAGGCGCTCGGCAACGAAATGGGCGACCTTCAGGAAAAG
>JBKJMA010000047.1:0-12757 GCA_046596505.1 Sphingomicrobium sp. | reverse complement strand
TAATCGCGGAGGCGGAGCGGAATCACGCCAGTCCGCCGGTCTGCCACGGGACCGTGTCCGCGAGCATGGCGATGTGGAGCGCTTCCGCCGTCGAACGCGCGCCGAGCTTGGTCAGCATATGGGCGCGATGCATTTCGACCGTCCGCACGCTCAGGCCGAGAATCCGCGCGACGATCTTGTTCGGCGCGCCCGTCAGCAGCAGCCGAAGTACTTCCTCCTCGCGCGGTGACAAAGTTCGGACCTTGGCGATCGCGGCCGATTTGTGGGCCGATACGTCGAGCCGCTTGACCAGCCCCGCCTGCACGACGGCAATCAGGGCCAGCAGTTCGGCAGCCTCGAACGGCTTCTCGATAAAGTCGATCGCGCCGGCCTTGATCGAGCGGACCGCTCGTTCGATGTCGCCGTGACCGCTGATCATCACCACCGCAAAGCGGGTCAGGTCGATCGCGTCGTCCTCCAGCATCTCGAGCCCGCTGATCAGCGGCATGCGCAGGTCGAGCAGCAGCACCGCCGGGAGGAGCGTGTCGACCAGCGCGAGGAACTCGGCTGCGGAAGAAAACGCACGAGCGCGATAGCCGGCGGCCTCGAGCAGGGTCAGGAGGGACTCCCGAAACTCCTTGTCGTCGTCGACAACGAAACAAAATTTCTCTTGTTCGACCGCCACTCGGCGTGCCCCTCTGAAAGTGCGCGCCGGACTGCGGCCTCCGGCTACGATATCGCGATCTGACCGGGCGTCAATGTCCCGCATCAGGCTCCCTTCCAGAACACGGCTGGGGTTGGCGCGGCGCAAGGCGCCGGTCTATAGGCCGCCGCACTCGACACCGGCGGAGCAGCATCGCAATGACGGCCAACAATAGCGTCGACGAGTCCATCCTCGGCTCGCTGCGCGAGGCGCTTCTCGGCCATGGCCTGCCCGGCGAGGTCGAGGGCTTTGGCGAGGCCGAACAGCAGGACGCCGCGGCGTTCATTGCCGCGACGGCGGCGCAGCGCCGGCCGGGCGAGCTGGCGATGCGGCTCGAATCGAGCGGTGGCGAGGTCGGCCGGCGGCGGATGCGGCTAGGAATCGTCAACGACGACATGCCGTTCCTCGTCGACAGCATCGCCGGTGCCATTTCCGCGCGCGGGCTTGCGGTGCACCGCCTGCTCCATCCGATCCTCAACGTCGTCCGCGATGCCGGCGGCCGGCTCGTGTCGATCGGCGGGGAAGCGGCGGGCGCCAGGGCTGAATCGATCATCTACATCGAACTCGACCGCGCCGATGCCCGCGTCCGCCACGAGCTCGAACATGAACTCGTCGATGTCCTCGCCGCCGTCCGCGCTGCGGTGTCCGACTGGCCTCGCATGACCCAGCGGATGGTCGACGACGCCGCCGGGCTCGACGAGCGCGACGTCGAGGGGGCGGCCTTGCTGCACTGGCTTGCCGACAACCATTTCACCCTTCTCGGCCACGCCAACCTCGGCGACAACGGCGAGGCCGACGGCGGGCTCGGCGTGCTTCGCCGCGACATCGACCTATGGGAAGGCGACGATGGCGGGGTCTTCGAGCATCTCGGCAAGGCCCGCTGGCCGGTCCAGATCCTCAAAGCCGACCGCCTCTCTCCGGTCCATCGCCGCGTGCCGCTCGACGTCATCCTTGTCCGCCACCCCCGCGGCGGAACCTCGATCTACGCCGGGCTGTGGACCAGCGCCGCGCTGCGCCGTCCGGCGGGCGAGGTCCCGGTGCTCCGCCAATGGCTGCGGGAACTCGACGCCCAGCTTGGCTTCGTCCCCAACGGCCATGCCGCCAAGGCGCTGACCCACGCCATTTCGACCCTCCCCCACGACGTCCTCATTTCGCTTGGCCCGAACGAGGTGCGCGAGGCGGCGCTGACCGCGATGTCGCTCGCCGATCGCCCGCGTCCGACGCTGCTGCTGCTCCCGGGTTCGCTGCGCCGTCACCTGTTCGCCTTCGTCTGGCTGCCACGCGACGAGCTCACCACCCGTCGTCGTCTCGCGATCGGCCGCATGATTGGCGAGGCAGCATCATCGGTCGTGACCAACTGGTCGGTCGAGCTTGGCGACGGTGAGCTCGCCCTCATCCGCTACACGCTGCCGCTCGTGCCGGGCAGCAAAACGCCCAACGCCGTGCGGCTCGACGAACGGCTGGTCGAAATGGTCCGCGGCTGGGCGCCGGCGGTCGAGGCCGAACTTGTCCATCTCGCCGGCCCCGGCCGCGCCACCCGGCTCGCGCTGACCTTTCTGCCGCTGCTCCCGGAAGAATATCGGCTGCGCACCGCGGCGGCCACGGCGGCGAGTGATATCGTCCGCCTTGCCGATCTCCACGATGGCGAGCGCGGCGCGCGGCTGGTGCGCGAGGCCGACGACAGCGGCGGACAGCTTCACCTGCGCGTCTATCGCCGGCGCGGCCTGATCGCCTTGAGCGAAGCCGTCCCGGTGCTCGAAAATTTCGGCTTTCGCGTGATAGAGGAGGTGCCCACTTCGCTCGGCGAGGCCGGGCAGGGCACGATCCACGATTTCCTCCTCGAGCTTCCCGCCGGCACCGACATTGACGCGCTCATGTCGCGCGCCATGATGATCGAGGGCGCGATCTCCGCGGTGCTCGGCGGCGGCGCGGAAAACGACCCGTTCAACCAGCTCATCCTGTTCGCCGGTCTCGATCCGCGCCCGGTGGCGTGGCTCCGCGCCTGGTTCCGCTATCTGCGCCAGACAGGCGTCGCCTACGGCCTCGCCACGGTGGTCGACGCGCTGCGCCGCGCACCCCATGCGACCGAGGCGCTGATCGCGCTGTTCACTGCCGCCCACGACCCCGCCTCTCACGCGAGGGACACTTCCACCGAAGGCGCCGCATTCGACGCCGCGCTGCATTCGGTCACGGCGATCGACGACGACCGTATCCTGCGCCTGCTGCGCGCGGTCGTTGCGGCCACGCTGCGCACCAACGCCTTCGCCCCCGCCGCCGCCGAAGCGATCGCGTTCAAGTTCGATTCCAGCCTCGTCCCCGGCCTCCCCGCCCCTGTTCCGTGGCGCGAGATCTGGGTCTATTCGCCGCGCGTCGAGGGGATCCACCTGCGCGGCGGCCCGGTCGCCCGCGGCGGCTTGCGCTGGTCCGACCGGCGCGACGATTTTCGCACCGAGATTCTCGGCCTGCTGAAGGCCCAGCTGGTCAAGAACGCGGTCATCGTGCCGACCGGAGCCAAGGGCGGCTTCTACCCCAAGGCGCTCCCCAGCCCCGCCACGAACCGCGACGCATGGCTCGCCGAGGGCACCGAAACCTATCGCATCTTCATCCGCGCCCTGCTGTCGGTGACCGACAATATCGTCGATGAAAAAATCGTCCACCCCGACGGGGTCACCGTGCTCGACGACGACGATCCCTATTTCGTCGTCGCCGCCGACAAGGGCACCGCAACCTTCTCCGACGTCGCCAACACGATCGCGCTCGAGCATAATTTCTGGCTCGGTGACGCCTTCGCTTCGGGCGGCTCGCACGGCTACGACCACAAGGCGATGGGCATCACCGCCAGGGGCGCGTGGATCTCGGTCCAGCGCCACTTTCGCGAAGCCGGTGTCGACATCCAGTCCGACCCGGTCCGCGTCGCCGGCTGCGGCGACATGTCGGGCGACGTGTTCGGCAACGGGATGCTGCTGTCGAAGTCGATGAAGCTGATCGCCGCCTTCGACCATCGCCACATCTTCGTCGATCCCGATCCCGATCCCGCCGCCAGCTGGGCCGAACGGACACGGATGTTCGCGCTGCCCCGTTCGAGCTGGGACGATTACGACCGCAAGGCGCTGAGCAAGGGTGCGATGATCGTGCCCCGCTCGCAAAAATCGATCGAGCTGACCCCCGAGACCGCCGCCGCGCTGGGCCTCATCGAGCGCCACACCGATCCGACCGCGCTCATCGCCGCGATCCTCAAGGCGCCCGTCGACCTCCTCTGGTTCGGCGGCATTGGAACCTACATCAAAGCCTCCGCCCAGCTCCATGGCGCGGTCGGCGATCCGGCCAACGACGCGCTGCGCGTCGACGCCACCGAGGTCCGCGCCAAGGTTATCGGCGAGGGCGCCAACCTCGCCATTACCCAGGCCGCCCGGATCGAATTCGCCGCGCACGGCGGACGCATCAACACCGACTTCATCGACAATTCGGCGGGCGTCGACTGCTCGGACAACGAGGTCAACATCAAGATCCCGCTCAACCGCGAAATGCGCGAGGGGCGCCTGGCCGAGGACGACCGCAACCGCCTGCTGGTATCGATGACCGACGATGTCGCCGAGCTGGTGCTCGAGGACAACCGCCTCCAGAGCCTCGCGCTGTCGATCGCCGAGGCGGGCGGCGTGACCGGGCTGCCCGGCTTCGTGCGCACCGTCGAAATGCTCGAGGCGTCGGGCCGGCTCGACCGCAGGGTCGAGGGGCTCGAGGCCAGCGACGTCCTCCTGCGTCGCGCTTCGGACAATCGCGGGCTGACCCGGCCCGAGCTCGCCGTGCTGCTGTCGATGTCGAAAATGGCGCTTCAGGCCGCCGCCGAGAAGCTTAAGCTCGCCGACGATCCGCTGATCGAGGCCGAGCTGTTCGCCGCTTTCCCCAAGGCGATGCAGAAAAGCCAGGGCGATGCGATCCGCGCTCACCGGCTGCGCCATGAAATCGTCGCCACCAAGGTCGCCAATCGCCTCGTCAACCGCCTCGGCCCGAGCGTCGCGCTCGACCTTACCGAGGAAGAGGGCGCGTCGCTCGGCCAGGTGGTCAGCGCCTTCCTCGTCGCCGAGCAGACGCTCGACCTCAAATCTTTGTGGCAGCGGATCGAGCAGGCGAACGTCTCCGAGCAAGCGCGCATCGCCTTGTTCGCGACCGCCGCCCGCTCGATCCGCGACCATGTCTCCGACGTGCTGCGCTCCAGCGGTGGCGAGCTTGGCGTGTCAGAACTGGTCGCTTCGCTCTCGCCGGGCCTCGCCAAGGTCGCCAGCAGCCGTTCGAAGCTGATCCGCAGCGAAGTCCGCGGCGAAGCCCTGTCCCGCCGCGAACAGCTCCTCGCGCTCGGTGCCGACGAGCAGCTCACCGACGCGCTGATCCGGCTGTTCGAGCTCGACGGCGTGTTCGCCATCGCCGGCCTGGGCGCGCGCAAGGAGCTCGACGAGGTCGCCATCACCCGCGCCTACACGAGGCTCGGCGAAGCGCTCGGGCTCGACTGGGCGCAACAGCAGGTCGCCCGCTTCACCCCCGCCGACCCGTGGGAGCGGCTGCTCGTCGCCGGCCTCGGCCGCGATTTCGAGCAGCTCCGCATCGACTTCCTCGGGCGCGGGCGCGGCGACGATCCCGACGCGACCGTCGAACGCTGGGTCGAGCGCAACCAGCCGCGCATCGACCAGTTCCGCCGGCTCGTCGCGCGCGCTCGCGGCACCGGGGGGGTGACCGTCCCGATGCTCGCCCAGATCGCCGCCCAGGCGCGGATCCTGCTCGCCCGATGACCCGGCTGCGCGCGGCCGTACTCATCCCGGCGGCCGATTATCCCGAGGATCATGCCTGGGCGTTCGACGCGCAGGCCGCGGCGCTCGAGGGCGCCGGGATCGAGGTCGTCGCGCGGCGCTGGACCGATCCCGCCGCCGAAGACGGAGTCGACCTCGTCCTGCTGCTGACCGCCTGGGGCTATCACGCACGGCAGTCCGAGTGGCTCAGCCTGCTCGACCGGCTCGAAACGGCGCCCGTCGCGACCCTCAACCCGGTCGCGCTGCTGCGCTGGAACAGCGACAAGGCCTATCTCGCCGAGCTTGCCGACGCCGGCGTGCCCACCGTCCCGACGATCGCCGTCGATGCGCTCGACGAGGCCGCGCTGGCCGCCGCCCGCGCCCGCTTCCAGGCGACCGAACTGGTCGTCAAGCCACCGGTCAGCGCCGCCGCCCACGGCACCTACCGCCTCGCGATGGGCGACGCCGTCCCCGCCGCGGTGGCCGGCCAGCGGATGCTGATCCAGCCGTTCCAGCGCGGCATCGCGCTTCGCGGCGAGCTGTCGCTGATGGTCTTCGGCGGCGCCTACAGCCACGCCATCGTCAAATATCCCAAGCCCGGCGACTTCCGCGTCCAGCCGCATCTCGGTGGGCGTGACGAGCCGGTCGAAGCCCCGCCCGAGGCGATCGCGCTGGCCCACGCCGCGCTCGCCGCGACCCCGGCCGCAGCGGCCTACGCCCGTGTCGACATGATCGCCGACGAGGATGGCGCCTGGCGGATCATGGAGCTCGAGCTGATCGAACCCGCGCTATGGCTCCCCCGCGCGCCCGGCAGCGCCGAGCGGTTCGCGACCGCGATCCGTGCTCAGGCCGAACAGATATTGGCGCAGCGCTGAGGTCAGGTTTGGTACCCGTCGCGCCGACAGCCGCGCGACATCGATCTCGGCGACGAGCGCGCTCAACGCCTTCCCCTGCCGCCGCGATTCCCGCTCCAGCGCCGACCAGAACATCGGCTCCAGACTGATCGACGTCTGGTGACCGGCGATCGTCATCGATCGCTTCAAGGGCGGATGATAATCGGGCCGGTCTGCGGTCACCACAGCCGCCCGTCAGTACATATGTTGCCCGCCGTTGATCGACAGCGTCGACCCGGTCACGAACCCGGCCTCCTCGTCGACCAGGAACGCCACGCCGCGCGCGATCTCGCTCGCCTTGCCGAGCCGGTTGACCGGGATCTTCGCGACAATCTTGCCGAGCACTTCCTCGGGCACCGCCGCTACCATGTCGGTATCGATATAGCCCGGCGCGATCGCGTTGACGGTGACGTTGCTGCGCGCCCCCTCCTGCGCCAGCGCCTTGGTGAAGCCGTGAATCCCGGATTTCGCCGCGGCATAGTTGACCTGGCCATATTGCCCGGCCTGCCCGTTGATCGAGCCGATGTTGACGATCCGGCCATAGTTGCGCGCCTGCATCCCCTCGAACACCGCTTTCGCCATGTTGAAGCAGCCGCCCAGGTTGGTGTCGATCACGTCCTGCCACTTTTGGTGGTCCATCCGCTTCATCGTCGTGTCGCGGGTGATACCGGCATTGTTGACCAGTACGTCGACCGGGCCGTGGTCGGCCTCGATCTGCCTGACGCCGTCGATGCACGCCTGGTGGTCGGCGACGTCCCATTTATAGGCGTGGATGCCGGTCCGCTCGGTGAATTCGCGGGCGCGCTCGTCGTTGCCGGCATAGGTCGCCGCGACGGTCATGCCCTTGTCCTTGAGCGCGATGCTGATCGCCTCGCCGATCCCGCGCGTGCCACCGGTGACGATTGCTACTCTGGCCATTATTCTCTCCTGTTATGCTGACAGGCTAGGACGCGGGCCACCATCCGGCAAGCTCCCGCCGGGCGATCGCTTCGATCATGTCCATCCCCGCCGCGCCGTCGTTGAGGCAGTCGAGCCGGGCAAAGTCGGTTCCACCGGCTTCCATGAATTGCTCGCGCCCGCGAATGCCCAACTCCTCGATCGTCTCGAGGCAGTCGGCGGAGAACCCCGGCGCGGCAATGGCGAGCTTCCTGACCCCCCGCCCGGGTAGTGCCTCGAGCACCGTATCGGTCGCCGGCTCAAGCCACTTGGCCCGCCCGAACCGCGACTGGAACGAGATCTCGGTCGGCACCGACAGACACTCGCCAACCAGCCGCGCCGTTTTCTGGCAATGGCAGTGGTACGGATCGCCGAGCTGCAGCGTGCGCAGCGGCATGCCGTGAAAGCTCAGCAGCAACCGGTCAGGGGTGAACTCGAGTGCCCCCAGCTGGCGCTCGAGATCCGCCACCAGCGCGTCGATATAGAGCGGGTCGTCATGATAGGGGGCGAGCGTGCGCAGCGCGGGCTGCCAGCGCCGCACCGCGATCCCCGCGAAGATCGCGTCGTTGGCGCTCGCCGTCGTCGCGCCGCTGTATTGCGGGTAGAGCGGCGCGGCGAGGATCCGCGTGCAACCCTTCGCGACCAGCGCGTCGAGCGCGCCGGCGATCCCCGGATTGCCATAGCGCATCGCGAAATCGACAATCACCGTGTCACCCAGCCGCGCCTGCAACGCCACCGCCTGCCGCCGCGTGATCGCGGCCAGGGGCGAGCCCTCCTCGCTCCACACCTGCGCATAGGCATGGGCACTCTTCTTCGGCCGGGTGCGCAGGATGATGCCGTGCAAAATCGGTTGCCACACGATCGCCGGGATTTCGACCACCCGCCGGTCGCTGAGGAACTCGGCAAGATAGCGCCGCACCGCTGCCGCATCGGGCGCATCGGGGGTGCCAAGGTTGATCAGCAAGACGCCGACCTTGGGCGCGGGAATGACGGGATGATCGGCGGGTGGTTGCATCATGCGGCCCTTAGAGCCTGATCGCTCACGGCGGAAGCGTCTCGCGATTCAAACGAGAGCGTGAATCAGGCTCTGATCAAATCGAACGGCAGGCTACGCAAGCGTCGACCGCGCCCCGCCGCCAAGGCATTGGCGATCGCTCCCGCCAAAACAGTCGAGCCGAGCCCTGACACGCCCCCCGGCGGATCCTGGCTCGGGATCAGCTCGACCTCGATCGTCGGCGTTCCCGCCAGCCGCTCGAGCCCAAGCGAGCGCAACGGCCTGGCGCGCGCCATCCCGGCGACGATCTCGGGTGCCGGCGCGGTCGCCAGCGCCAGCGCCGCCAGTAGCCCGCCCTCGACCTGCTGCCGCACCAGCCCCGGATTGATCGCCCGCCCGCAATCGACCGCCGCAACCAGTCTGTCGACCACCACCCGCTGGTCGGGGCCGACATGGGCCTGCGCGAGCAACCCGATGTGCGACCCGAACGCACTGGCGCAGGCAAGGCCCATGCTGCTGCCCGACGCGCCGCCGTCCCACTGGCCGATCGCGGCGGCGGTCATGATCGCCCGCGCGAGCCGGACATTGCCGCCGAGCATCCCGATGCGGAACGCCAGCGGCTCGGCGCCAAGCGCCCGCGCGACCTCGTCGATGAAGCTTTCGGTCAGGAACCCCGCCATCCCGTCATAACCGCCGCGCAGGTAACCGGTCGCGATCGGCAGCGACAACGGCACCCGTTCGACGCGGATCGTCGGGATGCCATAGGGCGGCACCGACGCCGCGAGATCGGCCGCCGGCTGCACGACCCCCGCCAGCCGCGCCAGCGCGCCCTCCAGCCCCGGCGCGGTGACGATCCGCGCGCTCCACGCCGCGATCGTCCCGTCGGGCGCCGGCAACGCTGCCATCCGCGCCAGCAGCGGCGGGCGCAGCCGGTCGTGATTGGTCGCGGTCGACTGCGCGATGGTCAGCTGCACCGCCCGCCCCGCGCGCGCCGCCAGCCTGACCGCGATCGGCACCGCGTCGGCCTCCAGCGCGCGGCCCGATCCGCTCCCGACCGCCATCGGGTAAAGCACCACCTGGCCGAGCGGCACGTCACCCGCCGCCGCCGCCGCCGCGCGGGCAAATTCGGGTGCTTGGCACGGCGCCCACACCTCCAGCCGATCGCCGCTGAACCGCGCCGTCGCGCACAGCGGCTCAAGGTCGAGGTGCTGGCCCGGCGCGATGCTGTAATTGGCCACCAGCGGCCGCGCCCCGGCCACCGCCGCGGCATAATTTCCGCGCTCGAACGCGACCTCCGCCGCGCCCCGGTCGATTGCCCCGTTGAGGATCGTTGCCAGCGTCGGCGAATCCGCGTCCGATCGCCCGGTGAAGCGCGGCGCGGCGACCACCAGCGCCCGCTCGGCCGCGGCCCAGGTGTCGCCGATCACCGCCAGCCAGCCGTCTCCTGCGACGATATCACGGACCCCCGCCACCCGTCGTGCCGCAGCCTCGGCAAACCCGGTCAGCCGCCCCCCCGGCGGAACCATCCGCAGCGACGCGAACAGCATCCCGGGCAGGCGCACGTCGGCCGCAAAACGCATCGACCCGTCGCTCTTGGGCGGCAAATCGAGCCGCGCCAGCGCTTGGCCGGCGAGTTTCCCCGTCCCGACCACTCGCGGCGCGACCTCGGCCGGATCGCGGTTCGCCGCGTCGGCGGCAAGCGCCCCGAACCCGAGCCGCTTGCCCTCGTGAACCACCGCCCCGTCGGCCGTGTCGCACTCCGCCGCGCGCACCCCCCATTGCTTCGCCGCCGCCGCGATCAGCAGCCCGCGCGCCGCCGCCGCCGCGCTCCTGAGCGGCGCCTCGAACGCGCGGATGCTGGTCGACCCGGCGGTGATCCGCAATCGCGCCCTGGTCTCCCGCACCGTCCACGGCTTGAGCCCGGCAACGTCGATCATCGGGTTGGCGTAAAGCGGCGACGACGACGCCGGCTCGACCGCCATCGTCTCCCATTTCGCGCCAAGCTCGTCGGCGACGATCTGCGCCAGCCCGGTCCAGCTGCCCTGCCCGGTCTCGGACTGTGGCACCGCCACGGTCACCCGGCCATTGGTCGCGACCTTGATATACGGCCCGAGCACCGCTTCGGTGTCGCGCCCGCGCAGCCCGCTGCCGAAGCGCCGCGGCCACGCCGCCAGCGCGACAACCAGCCCGACTCCAGCGCCCCCCCCGATCAGTAGCGTGCGGCGATCGATCGCCAGCATGCTCAGAATCCGAACTGTCGCCTGAGCGCGACCCGGTCGATCTTGCCGGTGCCGAGACGCGGCAGCGGATGGGTCGCAAAGTGGATTCTTGCCGGGATCTTGAACGCCGCCAGCCGCGGGGCGAGGAACGCGCGCAACTCCTCCTCGCCGAGCCGCGCGCCATCATTGACGTGGATCACCGCGACCGGAATTTCGCCGAGCCGCTCGTCGGGCGCGCCCATCACCGCCGCCTCGCCGACTGCGGGACAGGCATAAATCGCGGCCTCGACCTCGGCGCAGGCGATGTTCTCCCCACCGCGGATGATGATGTCCTTCTTGCGGTCGACGATGAACAGATAGCCTTCCGCATCGAGATAACCGATGTCGCCGGTGCGCAGCCAGCCGTCAGCGGTGAAGGCCGCCGTGGTCGCCGCCGCATTGTCCCAGTAGCCGCGGATGTTCGCCGCCGTCCGGATCGCGATCTCGCCGCGCTCGCCCCCGGGCAATTGGCGGTCACCGTCGCCGAAAATCGCGAGTTCCACGAACGGTGCCTGGGCGCGCCCGGTCGAGGCCGGCTTGTCGGCGTAATTGCTCCAGAAGTTCGAACAGCCCGCCGCGTTGGTCTCGGTCAGGCCATAGCCGAGCGCGGGCTGCGCGTTCGGAAATTCATGCGCGAGCCGCTCGACATGGCTGACCGGGCGAGGTGCACCGCCAGCGGTGATGTCGGTCATCGACGACAGGTCGTATTTGCTGTGATCGGGGTGGTTCATCAACTCGAGGCTCATCGTCGGCACCCCGACGAAGTAGGTGATCTTCTCGGCCTCGATCAGCCGCATCGCCTCGACCACGTCCCACTTGGGCATGATCACCATGCCGCGCCCGATGACGAAGCTGTTGAGCATCAGCGGCACTTCGCCGGTGACATGGAAGAACGGCACCGCGACCAGGGTGCGCGGCGGGTCGATGGGCGGGCGGTTCTCGCGGGTGAGGATGCCGAGCAGGGTCAGCAGCGCGGTCGCATAGGCATAGGTCGCGGTCGTCACCGCGCGGTGGGTCGACAGCGCGCCCTTGGCCTCGCCGGTCGAGCCCGAGGTGAACAGGATCGTCGCATCGTCGTCGGGGCCGATCTGTGGCAACTCGCCAGTGCCGGCGCCGTCGAGCAGCGGCGCCAGCGCGCCCTCCAGGTGCCGCTCGATCGGGAGTGTCACCACTTCATACTTGCCGCCAATCTCGGCGATCCGCTTGGCCCGCGCGGCGTCGGCGATGATCAGCTTCGGCCCGGTCAGCCTGAGCGCATGGTCGAGCTCGCTCGGCTGCCACCAGCCATTGATCAGCGTCGCGATCGCGCCGGCCTTCAGCGCCGCCATGTACGTCACCACCCACGCCGGGGAGTTGCGCATCGCGATTCCCACCCGGTCGCCCTTGGCGATGCCGCGCGCGACCAGCGCCGGCGCCAGGCGATCGGCCCACGCGTTGATCTCGGCGAAGGTCAGCCGCTCGTCGCCCGCGACGAGCGCCTCGACCGCGCCGTTCAGTCCGCAAAACGCATCGAACAGTCCCGGCAGCGTTGCCGGCAGGTTGGTCGCGATCGCTCGTCCCTGCTCGTCATGCCCGATCACGACACGCCCGCCCGGCCCGATTACTTCGGCCAGCGATTCATCGAACTTCCGATCCAGCTCCGAACGCATCTTCCCTCCTTTGCCTTTATGGCTTGGGCCCTTATGAGGCGGCGAAGCCGGAGGGGGAAGCCCATGTATCATCTTGTTGTCGGGGCGATTAACTGGACCGACCTGCACCTTTCGCCGACCGCAGTCGACCTCGGCTTCTTCCAGCTCAAATGGTACAGCCTCGCCTATCTCGCGGGCATCTTCACGGCCTATTTCTATGTCAGCAAATTGCTCGACCAGCCCGGCTCGCCAATGGCCCGGCGCCATGCCGACGACCTCATTTTCTACGCCTCGCTCGGCGTCATCTTCGGCGGTCGGCTCGGCTATGTGCTGTTTTACAACCTGGGCTATTACCTCGCCAACCCGCTCGACATCGTCAAGCTGTGGGACGGGGGCATGAGTTTCCACGGCGGGGTCATCGGCACCTCGCTCGGCATCCTCTACCTTGCCCGCAAGAATGGCCTGAACTGGTTGCGCATCCACGATTATGTCGCCTGCTGCGTCCCGTTCGGATTGCTGTTCGGGCGCCTCGCCAATTTCGTCAACGGCGAATTGTGGGGTGCGCCGTCGACCCTGCCGTGGGCG
>JBKJMA010000015.1:0-12248 GCA_046596505.1 Sphingomicrobium sp. | reverse complement strand
TTCGGCTCGGCACGCCAGGCGTTCGACCTGTGCGGTTCGCTCAAGCGCGCCGGCGCGGCCTGCTTCGTCCGCAACGTTGCCGGCGATGCGCCCGTGCAGATCGCCTCACGCTAGAGGCTGATCGTTTGAGGAGGAAGCGCTCGGCGCTTCCACCGAAAGCGTGAATCAGCCTCTGAGCAAAGGTCTAACCGCGTGGGGTTGGGTAGGTGATAGAAACGACCTCGTAGTTTTTCTCGCCGACGGGCAACATCACCGTCCGCTCGTCGCCGATCTTGGCGCCAATCAATGCGCGGGCAATCGGCGCGGTCCAGTTGATAATCCCTGCGGTGGCGTCGGCTTCGTCCTCGCCGACCAATGTGAGCACGCGCCGCTCGTCATCCTCGTCGGCCAGCTCGACCGTCGCCCCGAACCGCACTCGATCGCGCTCGACCTGCGCCGCCGGATCGACCACGCTGGCGTGCTTCATCACCCGCGACAGGTAGCTGATCCGCCGGTCGATCTCGCGCAGCCGCTTGCGGCCATAGATGTAGTCGCCATTCTCCGACCGGTCGCCATTGCCCGCTGCCCATGAAATCGTCTCGACCAGCTTGGGCCGCTCAGTCCCGAACAATTGTGTGTATTCGGCGCGAATCCTCGCGAAGCCCGCGGGGGTAATGAAGCGGGGAGGGCGGCCACCCTCCTCATTATCGGCCATCAACCCGGCCGCGATTTGCCGAGATATTGCGACAGGTGGACCGGCCCGGCCGCCATCGGCGTCGGGTTCAGCCGGTCATAGACCACGCTGTTCTCGAGCACCCGCTGGACGTAACCGCGCGTCTCGGTGAACGGGATGTCCTCGATCCAGCGGATCACATCGACCCCTGGATTGCGCGGATCGCCGTTGGCCGCGATCCATTTGCGGACATTCCCCGATCCGGCGTTGTAGCTTGCTACTGCCAGCGGATAATTGCCGCCCCAATAATCGACCAGCCGCGCGAAATAGGCGCTGCCGAGCAGCATGTTGAACGATGGATCGCTGGTCAGCCGATAGGGGTCATAGGCCATGCCCATCTTCGCCGCCTGCTCGCGCGCGGTCCGAGGCATCAGCTGCATCATTCCGCGCGCGCCAACTGGGCTCATCGCGTCGCGGTCGAAGCTCGATTCCTGGCGCGTGATTCCGTGAGTCAGCGACCAGCTCTTGCCGCTGACTCCAACCGAGTAAGCGGGGAAAGCGGGCTTGTAATAGAAGGTCGCGCCCTGGATCCGGGCAGACCGCGCAGTCCACACGGCGAGGTCTGGCCGGCCGAGCGACTGTGACAGTTCGACGGTGAGTACCCGGTCGGTGTCGTTATTGACCGCTTCCGACAGCGAGCGGACAAACAGCGTTTGCTCGTCCCGCCGCCCGCTTGCGCCAAGCTGGCGAAGCGCGCGCACGATCCGCTTCTGCTGGAACTGGCTGCGCTGCGTATCGGATGCCAGCATCGCCGGAAGCCCTCCCGGTGCGGGCACCGACCGCCCCAGCCGTTCGAGCGCAAGCTGGCCGTAAAAGCTTTCCGGCACCGCCGCCGCCCGTTCATAATAGGCATTGCCATCCACGATCCGCCCGGCAGTCGTCGCCGCGCGTCCCGCCCAGTACGCGCCCTTGGTCAGCACCTGGAGCGAGCGCCCGCCGCGCGAATAGCGATCGAACAAGGCAACCGCGTCGGCCGGCCGGTTCAAGTAAACCAGCGCCACCTCTCCGCCGAGCCAGGTCAGGTTGGTATAATCATCCCGCACCCCGAGCGGCTGCAGCGCCACGTCCGCGCCGGCCGGGAACAGGTCATCGACCTGCCGCGCAATGTCATAGGCCGTCTGATATTGTCGATCCGCGGCCGCGCTTCGCGCCAGGTTCGTCGCGAAGTCGAGATAAGCATCCAGGTTGGCCGGCCGCGCGGTGAAGCTGTGCGGCCGCGCCATCAGGAACCGCGCGCTGGCCTCGTTGCCGGTGTCGCGCAGGTAGCGAGCGCGGTCCATCAACAAGCCGGCATCGCTCGCGACCTGCGCCGCCACCGCGCCATATTGTGTCTCCGCATCGAGCGCGCGGGTCTGCAGCGCGATCCGCGCCGCGAACGCCGGCCTTCGCGCGGCGCTGTTCCACGCCAGCATCCGCGTCGCATCGCTGGTTTTCCGCGCGATCAGGAGCGCGTCGGTGCGCCGATCGAAATCGGCATAGCCCAGCTGCCCGGCAAAGCGCGCCATCAGGCTCGCCTCGTCGTAGGCGCCAAGGTCAGCCGACGCGATTGCCGACCGGGCGGCGGTCAGCGCCTCGGTCGCCCGCCCGACCGTCGCCAGTGATTCCGCGAACCGCGCGAAGCCGTTGCCGGTCAGCGGCTGGACCGACTGGAAAAAACCGATCACCGTCGTCGGGCTTTCGCCGGGGCGCATCGCCTTTTCCGCCGATCTTCGCATCGCCGTCTCGCCGGGCCAGCCGGAATTGGCCAAGATGAACCGCGCATAGTCGGCGAACGCATAGCCGTCGCTGCCGCGCAGTCGCCGCCAGTCGCTCAACGCATAGTCGATGTCACTCCCTACCGAGGAAGGCGAAACGCTTGGAGTCGACACCGCCGGCACCAGCCCGGCCTGCATCGCCCCGCTCGCGCCAGTGGCAAGCAGCAGCGGAACGAGGAAGGCAAGGCGGCTCATACTGGACATCATGACGGCCCGGTCCTTATCAGTCCGTGAACAACGGCGACTGTCCGGCGAACTCTATGCTTCCCGGGACTCCACGAAAAGGAAAAAAATGATGTTTTCCGGGTCGATACCTGCCTTGGTGACGCCTTTTGCGGCAGGCCGTGTCGATGAAGAGGCGTTCCGAGTCTTCGTCGAGTGGCAGATTGAACAAGGATCGACCGGCCTAGTTCCCTGCGGCACGACCGGCGAAGTCGCGACCCTCGGTCACGAAGAACAGCATCGCTTGTTCGAAATAACCATCGAGCAGGCCAGAGGCAGGGTGCCGGTCATCGCCGGCTGCGGGAGCAACAATACCGCCACCGCGATCGAGCACATGCGTGTCGCCGCCGGCATGGGGGCGGATGCTGCACTAATCGTGCTGCCCTATTACAACAGGCCGAGCCAGGCCGGGCTGCTGGCGCATTTCGAGGCGCTTGCCGCCGCTTCGCCGCTGCCGATGATCGTCTATAACGTTCCGTCGCGTACCGCCTCCGACATCTCGGTCGAGACACTCGCCGAGGTGGCGAAGCTGCCCTCGGTGGTCGGGATCAAGGACGCCACCGGCAACCTCGGGCGAGTGACCGCCCAGCGACTGGCCTGCGGCACCGATTTTTGCCAGCTGTCGGGCAATGACGAGACGGCACTGGCCTTCAATGCGATGGGCGGAGTGGGGTGCATCTCGGTCAGCGCCAATGTCGCGCCGAAGCTTTGCGCCGAGTTGCACGCGGCAACGCTCGCAGGCCGCTGGGACGACGCGTTGTCCCTTCAGGACCGGCTCTATCCGCTCCACGTCGCCTTGTTCAGCGATGCATCGCCGGGCCCCGTCAAATATGCCCTCAGCCGCGTCCGCCCCGGCTTCTCGACCGAGCTGCGCCTGCCGCTCACCGAACCATCGGCCGAGAGCAGAAAGATCGTCGACGCGGCCCTCGCGCATGCTGGCCTAATCTAGCCCGGCTCTGGCGCTCAGCCCAACATCGCCCTATCTGGCCGCTTGATGGGCAAGCCGCTTCCTACCCCGTTCGACAAGGTCAAGGTCGTCGCCGAGAACCGGCGTGCGCGCTATGACTATTATGTCGAGGAACGCTACGAGGTCGGGATCGAGCTCAAGGGCACCGAGGTCAAGGCGCTGCGCATCGGCGAGGGGTCGATCGCCGAAAGCTATGCGATGGTCGAGAATGCCGAGGTGTTCCTCGTCAACTCGTCGATCCCCGAATATTCGCACGGCAACCGGATGAACCACGAGCCGCGGCGCAAGCGCAAGCTGTTGCTCAAGGGCCGCGAGATCGCGAAATTGTATGGCGCGGTGAACCGGCAGGGACTTACCCTCGTCCCGCTATCAATCTATTTTAACTCGAGCGGTCGGGCCAAAGTCGAACTGGCGATCGCGCGGGGCAAAAAGATGCACGACAAGCGGGAGGTCGAGAAGGAGCGCGACTGGAAGCGCGAGCAGGGCCGCCTGCTCCGCCACGATTCCTGACCCGATGAGCACCGTCAGGGCCTTCTTCCTCCGTCATATCCCGACCCGCGAAACAATCGGCGAGCATCGGCTGCTGCGCCCGTTCGCCGGCCCGCTCAGTCAACCGAACCTGTGGCGGATGAACCACCGCTCGGTGCCGCGCGCGGTCGCGCTCGGGCTCGGCATCGGAATCATCATTCCGTTCATGCACGTTTTTGTGGCGGCGCTGCTGGCGGTTCCGGCGCGAGCAAATATTGCGATTGCCGCTGCGGTGACGCTGGTCGTCAATCCGCTGACCATTGTTCCGATGTATGCGGCGGCTTACCAGATCGGCAAGTGGGAGCTGCGGCGCGGCGCCGACGTCGATCCTGCGGCAGCCGCGCAGGTCTCGGGAGAGCTTGCCCGCTTCCTTTTCTGGATCCACCACGCTTCGGGGCCGATCGCGCTCGGCATCCTGACCATCGCCGCCACCGCCGCGTCGGTCGGCTATGTTGGCAGCGCCTTCTTCTGGCGCCGCTGGATTACCAGCAAGTACAGCGCCCGCCGCGCGTTGCGCCGTTTCGAGCGCCGTTCGTCGAACTAGCATCGCGGTTTGTCGAGCGTTTCACCGCGCGCTAATTTTACGCGACAAAGACATTTTCATCGCTCTGTTTTCATGGGAATTGCCTTGACCTATCGCCTTGCCGCCGCGCTTGCCGCGACGACCATCCTTGCCGGCTGCACCACGATGGTGGCAGCCCCGTTGTCGCCACCCGCCCAGGTCAGCGAGGCCGTCCCCGCCGCACCCCCGGCGCCGCGTTCGCGGATTGGCACGTTCGGGTTCGACGCGGCTGGCATGGAACGCAGCGTCTTGCCGGGCGATAATTTCTATCAGTTCGCCAACGGCACTTGGTCGCACACGACCGCGATCCCCGCCGACAAGTCGAATTACGGCAGCTTCAACCTGCTCGACGATCTATCGAAACTGCGCACCCACGGCATCCTCGACCAGGCCGCCGCCGACCCTAACAGCAAGATCGGGTCGGCCTACACCGCCTTCCTCGACATCGCCGGGATCGAGGCGAAGGGCCTCGCTCCGATCAACCCGTGGCTGGGCGAGATCGCCGCGGTCGGTTCGAAGGCCCGGCTGGCCCTTGTCTATGCCAGGGCCGCCGCCCTCGGCATAACGACTCCGTTCGCGACCAATGTCGGCCAGGACGACAAGAACCCCGAAACTTACGTGCTCGGCGTCTCGCAGTCGGGCCTTGGCCTGCCCGACCGTGACTATTACCTTTCGAGCGATGCCAAGCTTGCCGACACCCGCGCGAAATATCTCGCCCATCTGACCACCATGATGACGTTGGCCGGTCAGCCTAATGCCGCCGCCCGCGCCGCTGCCGTCCTTGCCTTCGAAACCGGGCTGGCCAAGATCCACTGGACCCGCATCGATAGCCGCGACGCCGACAAGACCTACAATAAGCTGACCGTCGCCAATCTCGCCCGGACCGCTCCGGGCTTCGACTTCCGTTCGATGTTCGCGGCCAACGGCACCGCCGTCGACAGCGTGATCGTCGCCCAGCCGAGTGCAATCGTCGGCACTGCCCGGCTGATCGCCGCGACCCCGCTCGCCGTACTCAAGGACCAGCTCCTCGTCCGCTCGCTCGACGCATATGCCGACTATCTGCCAGCGGCGTTCGACCAGGAGAATTTCGCTTTCTACGGGACCGTGCTGTCGGGCACACCCGAACAGCAGGTCCGCTGGAAGCGCGGCGTCGAGTTCACCACCAGCGCGCTTAGCGACGAGGTAAGCAAGATCTACGTCCAGCTCTATTTTCCGCCCGAAACCAAGGCGGCGGCTGACGCGCTGGTCAAGAATGTCGTCGCGGCGATGAACCGGCGCATCGACACGCTCGATTGGATGAGCGCCCAGACCAAGGTGCGCGCGCACGCCAAGCTCGCTGCCTTTACGCCGAAAATTGGCTACCCTGATCGCTGGCGCGATTTCTCGGATCTCGAGATTCGCCGCGACGATGCGCTCGGCAACGCGATGCGCTCGGCGCGATTCGAGCATGGTTATAACATCGGCAAGCTTGGTCAGCCGATTTACCGATGGGAATGGGGGATGACCCCGATGGAGGTCAACGCCTACGCCAATTTCGGCATGGTCGAGATTGTCTTCCCGGCCGCGATCCTCCAGCCGCCGTTCTTCGACCCCAATGCTGGCCCGGCGGTCAACTATGGCGGGATCGGCGCGGTGATTGGCCATGAGATGAGTCATCACTTCGACGACCAAGGCGCCAAGTACGACCTGACCGGCAAGCTGGTGAAGTGGTGGACCCCGGCCGACACGACCGCCTTCCAGGCGCGCCTCGACGCGCTGGGCAAGCAGTATGACGCCTACGAGCCCTTTCCGGGCGTCCACGTCCAAGGCAAGCTGACGATGGGCGAGAATGTCGCCGACCTCGCCGGCCTAACGGTCGCCCACGACGCCTATCTCGCTTCGCTGGCCGGCGCGGCCTCGCCGGTAATCGACGGCACTACCGGCGACCAGCGCTTCTACCTCGGCTGGGCGCAGGTGTGGCGTCAGAATATTCGTGAGGCGGCCGCGCGCCAACGGCTGCTGACCGATCCGCACTCGCCCAACGAGCAGCGCGGTAACATCGTGCGCAATATGGACCCGTGGTATTCGGCGTTCGGCGCCCAGCCCGGGCAGAAGCTTTACCTTGCGCCAAGCCAGCGGGTGCGTATCTGGTAAGGAGTGCTCCACAAATCGCTCGCCCCGCTTGACGCCCGCCTCCTCGAAGGAGGCGCGCTCGACAGCGGTCAGCGCTGGTTGGTGCCGGCGCTGGTCGCGGCGGCTGCGGCGAGTGGGGCGGTTCTATTCTGGGCAATCGGCGCGCTTTCGTTTGCGCTCCTGTTCTTCGCCGGCTTCGTCGCGATGCTGGTCGCGGTGTTCGTCCTCGAACGGCGCGGCGCGCGTATCCCGGCCGCGGAAGCGGTCGCGGTGCCCGACCTTTCGCTACTCGGGATGACGCTGTCTTTGCTGGGCGACGCTGCCGTGCTGACCGACGGCGACGGCCGCATCCTCGTCGCCAATCCCGCCTATCGCGACCGCTTTCCGGATGCCCCGTCGCCGCTCTCGCTTGGCGATACCACGCTAGCCGAGGCGAAAGCGATCGCATGGCGCGACGGATCGGCCAGCGCCGCGCTCGATCCCGACAGCCCGGTCGACATCGAGCGAGCCGGCGCGCGCGGCGATCTTTTGTTATGGCGCTTCCCCTGCAAGCTGCAGCCAGATCCGATCAGCATTGGCGCTCGCCGCATTGCCGGGGCAACCGGCAGCCGGCTTGCCAGCGCCGGGGTATTGGCGGCTTTCGTCGATCATGATGGCCGAGTGCTGGGTGCAAACAAATTGTTTGCTGAACGCGCCATTGCCGCTGGTGCCGGGGCCGAGGCACCGCTGTTCGTCGACCTCGTCGACATTGGCGATGACAATTGCGCGCGCCTCGTTGCCGAGGGCGAACAGGGCGGACCATTACGCGTCGTGCTCGTCCCGATCGATCCGACGACGGACGGTACCGCCGGCACATTCCTGCTGTTCGAGCAAGGCGAATTGGCCGGCAATAACGCGGTGGGCGCCAACCTCCAGGCGCTGCTCGACGTGCTCCCGGTCGGCCTCGCGCTGGTCGATCGTGACGGGCGCTTCATCACCGCGAACAAGACATTCCACACCGCCGGGGGCCTCAAGGGATCGCTTCCCGCCTATCCCGGCGATCTCGTCGTCAAGGACGACAAGGGCGCCGTCGCTGATGCGATCCGGCGCAATGCCCGCGGCCCGGCGATGTCGGGCGATCTCGCGGTCCGTCTCGCCTCCCAGCCCGCCGAGCCGGTCGCGCTGACCATCGCCGGCTTGCGCGGGCTGGGCGACGCGGCGGTGCTCCTGCTGCTCAAGGACAATAGCGAGGAGGCCAAGCTCAAGCGCCAGGTCGCGCAGGCCACCAAGATGCAGGCAGTCGGCCAGTTGGCGGGCGGTGTTGCACATGATTTCAACAACATCCTGACCGCGATCATCGGCCACTGCGACCTCATGCTGATGCGCCACACGCCGGGCGACAGCGATTATGACGACATTCAGCAGATCCGCTCCAACTCCAACCGCGCCGCCGGCCTGACCCGCCAGCTACTCGCTTTCTCCCGTCAGCAGACCCTCCGCCCGCAAATCCTCCAACTGCCCGACGTCGTCAGCGAAGTCTCGCACCTGCTCAAGCGCCTGCTCGGCGAGACGGTCGAGCTTCAGCTCAAGCATGGCCGCGACCTCGGCTCGGTCCGTGCCGATCCCGGCCAACTCGAGCAGGTCATTGTCAACCTCGCCGTCAACGCTCGCGACGCCATGATGTCGAAAGGCGGCGGTGTGCTGTCGATCCAGACCTATGCCGTCAGCGCTGACCAGGTCGCCGAGCTCGGCTCCGACATCCTCCCCACCGCGGCTTATTCGGCGATCTCGGTCGAGGACACCGGCACCGGTATCACGCCCGGCATCCTCGGCAAGGTGTTCGAACCCTTTTTCACCACCAAGGAAGTCGGCAAGGGCACCGGGCTCGGGCTGTCGACCGTCTATGGCATCGTCAAGCAGTCGGGCGGCTTCATCTTCGCCGACAGCAAGGTCGGCAAGGGCACCCGCTTCACCATCTATTTCCCGGTCCACGCCGCCGAAAAGGGCGAGGCGAGTGCCCCGCGCGCCGCCAAGCCGCAGGATGGCGAGCTATGGGGTACCGGCACCGTGCTGCTGGTCGAGGACGAACCGATGGTCCGCACCGTCGCCGAGCGCGCGCTGACCCGCCACGGCTACACGGTCATTACCGCGACCAACGGCGAGGAAGCGCTCGAGGTGATCAACCGCGGCGAACCGATCGAGTTGCTGATCAGCGACGTCGTCATGCCGCTGATGGACGGCCCGACGATGGTCCGCGAGGCGCGCAAGTCGCGGCCCAACCTGCCGATTCTGTTCATGTCGGGCTATGCCGAGGAGCAGCTGAGAAATTCGATCGACATCGACAATGTCGCCTTCCTGCCAAAGCCATTCTCGGTCCAGGAACTGGCCGAGGCGGCGCGCAAGGTTTTGAGTGCGAAATAACCCCGCTTGCGCGTGGCCAAACGGCTGCTATTGCAGCATATCGTGGGGACGCAGCACACCATATTGATCGTCGAGGATGAGCCGCTCATCGCGATGATGCTCGAGGATTTCCTCGATTCGCTCGGCCACAAGGTCAAGCGGATCTGCGAGAGCGTCGACGAGGCCCGCACTGCCGTCGCGGAAGGGGGCTTCGACCTCGCCATTCTCGACGTCAACCTCAAAGGCGAATACGTCTGGCCGGTCGCGACCGAGCTTCGCGCCAAGGGTATCCCGTTCGTCATCGCCTCGGGTGGCTATATCGATCCACCGCCGGCCGAGTTCGCCGCCGTCCCGATGATCGACAAGCCCTACACCATCGACCGCGTCACCCCCGCAATCGTCGAGGCACTCGCGGGCTGAAGCCGGAGCGCGCTCGCCGATAAAAGCTGCTATTGTCGCCGGGGAATCCGTCGCGACGCCTCGTATCGAACCCCGGGGGAGAAAATCATGTCCGGATTTCGCGCTTTCATCGCCAAGGGCAACGTCCTCGACCTCGCTGTCGCCGTGATCATCGGCACGGCGTTCGCCAAGATCGTCACCAGCCTGACCGAAGACATCATCATGCCGGTCGTCGGCGCGGTCTTCGGCGGATTCGATTTCTCCAACTATTATATGCTGCTGAAGCCACTTCCTGACACTTATCACGGGCCAATGACCTATGCCGGGCTCAAGGCCGGCGGTGTGCCCGTGCTTGGCTACGGCGCGTTCGTCACCGCGCTCGTCGCCTTCGCCATCCTCGCCTACATCATCTATTTGATGGTCAAGGCCGCCGAGCGCGCCATGCCCCCCGCGGAAGTCGTCGTCGTTGCGCCGGAGGAAGTCACGCTGCTGCGCGAAATCCGCGATGAATTGAAGCGCCGGGCCTGACCGCCCGTTAGCTGGCCGGGAGCGGCTCCATCAACCGCCCCCGCTCGGTCACTGCGACGATCACCAGCGCCGCGCAGGCGGTGAGGGTCAGGCCGGCGACGTACGGCACGACCGTGCCATCGAACGCGCGGCCGATGACGAGCCCGATCAAGGCGCCGCCGGCCGTGCTGATCACGCCCTGGACCGACGAGGCCGTCCCGGCGAGATGCCCCATGTTGGTCATCGCCAGCGTTCCGAAATTGGACGAGCACAGCGCAAAGGCGACCAGCGCCACGCCCTGCAAGACGATGAACAACCCAAGGCTCTCCTGTCCCGCAATGGCCAGCGCCCAATGCAGCGCGCCGACCGCGACGAGCGCGATCAGCCCGGCGTGACCGACCCGGCGCAATCCGAACCGACCCACGATCCTCGAATTCGTGAAAGCCGCCGCCGACATCGGCGCGGCGCAGGCGGCGAACACCAGCGGGACCAGTCGGGCCGCGTGAAACACGTCGGCGGTGATCTGCTGCATCGTCGCGACATAGGCCGACAGTGCGCCGAACAGCGCCGTTCCCGCCAGCGTGTAGCCGATTGCCAGTCGATCCTGGACCACCAGTCGCGCGCCCTGAAGAATGACCGATGGGTCGAGCGATCGTTGGTCCTCGGGGTGGAGCGTCTCGGGCAGCCTCACGAACGCCCAGCCCAGGATCCCAAGCGCGTAGATTGCCAGGACGATGAAGATCGCCTGCCACGGGGCGAAGGCCAGCACCGCCTGGCCGAGCGACGGAGCGACTACGGGCACGACCATGAAGATCATGAACACCAGGCTCATCACCCGCGCCATCGCCTCGCCCTCGAACAGGTCGCGCACCATCGCGATCACCAGCACCCGCGTCGACGCCGCCACCGCGCCCATCGCGACCCGCCCGGCCAGGAGCCAGGTGAAGCTGGTCGCGAATCCGCACCCGAGCGCGAGCAGGGCGTAGAGCGACAGACCTGTCACCAGCACCGGCCGCCGGCCGAACCGGTCGGCGAGTGGTCCCCAGAATAGCTGTCCGACTCCAAATCCCAGCATGTAGAGGATAATCACTAGTTGCTGGTCATTCTCGCTTGCCACTTTGAACTGGCGCGCGATCGCCGGCAGCGCCGGGAGCATCGCGTCGATCCCGATCGCATTCAATGCCATCAACGCCGCGAGCAGCACGACGCTCTCTCGCTGGCCGAGCCGGGAACGGGCCGTCGGACCGGCAAGGGCAGATTCAAGCATAGCGCGCGCTGGGCCTTTTTGTTCGCAAGTGCAACAAATGAAGAAGTGACTGGAGTCGCGCTTTTGCGTTATTTCCTACACCGTCCTTTGCTGATACCATCGTCGCGCTCGGTCACCCGCTCGGGGAGACCATCGATGATCCAATCTTGCGCCGCCCGTCATCCCGGGCTTGACCCGGGGCCCGCCTTTGCTCTCTCGCCACTCGGTCGGATCGCAATCGTCAACGTCGATCCGCGCACGGGGCGTGTAGTGTCCATCTTGTCCATGTTCGGAACTATGTTCGCCACTTGTTCTCACGGAACAGATGATGTACGCAACTCAAATCGCGGACACGCGAAATGAGCATTGTTGACGGGAGGACCGGGGTCATGGCAGCCAATCTGAAAGTCGTAGCGGGTGAAGATAAAGTGAGCACGGATCGTCAAAAAGCCCTCGAGGCCGCGCTTGCGCAGATCGACCGCGCGTTCGGCAAGGGCTCGGCGATGAAGCTCGGCAGCCGCGAGCAGATCGAGATCGAGACGATTTCGACCGGCAGCCTCGGGCTCGACATCGCGCTCGGTGTCGGCGGCCTGCCACGCGGCCGCGTGATCGAGGTCTACGGTCCGGAAAGCTCGGGCAAGACCACCCTTGCGCTCCATGTGATCGCCGAGGCCCAGAAGAACGGCGGGACCGCCGCCTTCGTTGATGCCGAACATGCGCTCGACCCAGGTTACGCCAAGAAATTGGGCGTCGACATCGACAATCTCAAGCGCCTGCTCGCCGGTGTCGGGCTGCGAGACGATGAGATTGTCGATGTCGACGCCCAATTTCTTGGCGTAACCTGGGTCGAGCGCATGTTC
>JBKJMA010000221.1:0-15159 GCA_046596505.1 Sphingomicrobium sp. | reverse complement strand
TTCGCTGCCATGATTGCGGGTCGCGAGCGCCGACGACGAGCATGGCTGGGCGGTGCCCGCGGCGGGCAAGCGGTCGCTGCGGCCGGACCTCTCGGCGCTGGTCGAATATATCCACATCGACAGCCGCCGCGCCGGCCGTGAACGCTTCGGCCTCGCCGCGCGCCAGGTGCAGAACCAGCTCCAGGGATCGCTGCGCGTTCGCTGGTAGGCTTAAACGCTAAGTTTACCGTGCCGCCATTATGGTGCCATTATGCAGCGTCTTCTTTCCGCGGTCGTGGCAACCTGGCTGTGGGCGACACCGCTCGCCGCCTCGACGCTGTATGTGCGCGTCGTCGACGGCAACGGCCGACCGGTGTCCGATGCGGTCGTTACGCTCAGGCCGGTCGGCGCCCCCCCGTCGCGCCGCGCGCGGTCGCCAGTCAGGCGGTCGAGCAGCGCAACCTCCAGTTTCGCCCGTTCGTGACGATCGTGCCGGTCGGCGGCACCGTCACCTTCCCCAATTTCGATGCGACGCGGCATCACGTCTACAGCTTCTCGGCGCCCAAAAGGTTCGAATTCAAGCTATTTGCCCGCGACCAGTCGCGCAGCATCACGCTCGACAAGCCCGGGACGATCGCGATCGGCTGCAACATCCATGACCAGATGAGTGCTTTCCTGTTCGTTACCGACACGGCGTGGACCGCGCGGACTGGCAAGGACGGTAGCGTTACCTTCCGCGACGCCCCGGCCGGGCCGGTGACGATCAAGCTGTGGCATCCGTTCCTGCGGGCGCCCGACGCGACCGTCAGCCGCCAGGTCGCGCTCTCAGCCGCCGCCCACAGCGAAAGCTTCGTCGTCAAGCTGCGAGCTCCGCCGATGCACGACATGGGCGGCTATTGATGGCCCTGCTGCCGGAGCTCCAGTTCCGGTCGCTCAGCACGCGGCTGGCGGTGCTCTACGCCGGGCTGTTCGCCGGCGTGCTGCTCGCGGTGTCGGCGCTGTTCAGCATCTCGGTCCAGGAGATCGCGCGGGTCCAGGTGGCGCGCCAGCTGGTCGCGAGCGGCGCGGTCTACGACCGGCTGTGGCAGCAGCGCACGCGCCAGATGCAGGACGCGGCGCAATTGCTCGCGCGCGATTTCGGCTTCCGCGAAGCCTCGGCGACGGGCGATTCGGCGACGGCGGCTTCGGCGCTCGCCAATCTCAAGGGAAGGCTTCACGCCAATCTCGCCGTCGTGATCAGCGCCGACGGCCGGGTCATCGGTATCGAGCAGCCGGCCCTGCGCCGTGACATCGCCCGGCTATGGGACGCGCTCGATAGCGGCCAGATGTCTGGCGTCGCGGCGATCGGCGGCAGGACCAGGCAGGTCGCGGCCGCACCGATCATGGCGCCGACCCTGACCGGCTGGATCGTGTTCGCTTCGGACATCGACGCGCGCGAATTGCGGGGGCTCGAGAAATTGTCGGCGATTCCGCTTCATGCCGGGGTGATTGTCAGCGACGAGCCCGGACGATGGCGCGACGCGGCGGATGGCTCGCTGCTCGCCGGTGACGTCGCCGCCCCGGTCGCGGACAGCCTCGCCAAGCATGAAGCGTTCAACGCGTCGATCGGCGGCACGGCTTCGATCGGTTTCGCCAAGTCGCTCCCGGCGATGGTCGCGGGCGACCGCGCCGCGCTGCTGCTGAGCTATTCGCGCGCCGAGGCGCTCGCCGCCTATCGCCCGGTGCAATGGGCGATGGGCCTGATCGCGCTGCTCGGGCTGATCGTGGTGATTGTCGCGACGTGGCGGACCGCGCGGCGGATTACCGAACCGCTCGAGCGGCTCGACGAGGCGGCGGAGCGGCTCGCCGAGGGCGATTATCGCCAGCTTGCGGTCGAAGGCCGCGACGAGTTGGCGCGGCTGGCGAGCGGCTTCAACCGCATGGCGCGCGAGATCGAGGAACGCGAGCAGCGCATCACCCACCTCGCGTTCAACGACGTGCTGACCGGGCTTGCCAACCGGTCGATGTTCCACCGCCACGTCGACCTGCTGCTTGAACGCTCGGGTTCGGGCGATGTGCTCGCGCTGCTGTGCCTCGACCTCGACCATTTCAAGACGGTCAACGACACGATGGGGCATGGCGTCGGCGATCAGTTGCTCGTCGCGCTGGCGGCGCGGCTGCGCGAGACGGCGCGCGACTGTTTCGTCGCGCGGCTCGGCGGGGACGAATTCGTCGTCGTCCAGCCGCTCGCCGCCGGTCGCCTCTCAGTCGATCGCCTGGCGCAGGCGCTGATCAAGGCCGTCGCTCGCCCGCTCGAGCTCGAGGGCCAGCAGATCACCCCGTCGACCAGCATCGGCATTTCCTTCTCGCCCGACGACGGCATCGATGCCGCGACGCTGCTGCGCAACGCCGACCTCGCCTTGTATCGCGCCAAGGCCGACGGGCGCGGCACCTACAGCTTCTTCGAGGAAAGTCTAAACGCTCGCGCGCAGGAGCGGCGGCAGGTCGAAAGCGACCTTCGTCTGGCGATCGAGCGTGGCGAGTTCGAGCTTCACTTCCAGCCGTTGTTCAACCTCGAACAGGGCCTCATCGGCTCGTTCGAGGCGCTGATCCGCTGGAATCACCCGACGCGCGGGCTGGTCTCGCCGCTCGATTTCATCCCGGTCGCCGAGGACACCGGGATGATCGTGCCGATCGGCGCATGGGTGATGCGCGAGGCGTGCCACCAGGCAGCGAGCTGGCCCGACCATGTCCGGGTCGCGGTCAACGTCTCGTCGGTCCAGTTCCACCGTCCCGGGCTCAGCGAGACGATCCTCGGCGCACTCGCCGCGAGCGGGCTCGCGCCGCACCGGCTCGAGATCGAGATTACCGAATCGATCTTCCTCGAGGGCAGCGAAGCGACGTTGAAATTGCTCCACTCGCTGCGGTCGCTCGGCATCCGCATCGCGCTCGACGATTTCGGCACCGGCTATTCGAGCCTCAGCTACCTGCAGAGCTTCCCGTTCGACAAATTGAAGATCGACCGCAGTTTCATCCAGGCGCTGCTGACCCGGCCCGGCGCAAGCGCGGTCGTCCGCGCGATCACCGACCTCGCCCGCGCGCTCGGGATGGAGACGACGGCGGAGGGCGTCGAGGAAACCGCCCAGCTGGCCGAACTCTACGCGCACGGCTGCTCGTCGGTGCAGGGGTTCCTGCTGAGCAAGCCGATCGCCGCTGGCGAGGTCGCGGCGCTGTTCAGCGAGCCTGGCAGCTTCGGCGCGACGATCGAGCGCTCCGCGCGGACCGCCTGAGCCGGCTCCCGCCAATCCGGAACGACTCCCCCGCTGAACGATTGAATCGGCTCCACAACCAAGGAGCGATCATCCGATGGCAGCGCGTCCGGCATGGCGGGGACAGATCAGGCTGGCACTGGTCGCGATCCCGGTCGAGATTTACCCGGCGACCAAAAGCGGCGCGTCGATCGCCTTCCATCAGATCCACGAGCCGTCGGGCAAGCGCGTCAAATATGAGAAGGTCGTGCCCGGCATCGGCCCGGTCGACACCGATGAAATCATCAAGGGATTCGAGGTCGCGAAGGGCGAATATGTTCTGCTCGAGCCCGAGGAGATCGAGAGCGTCAAGCTCGAGAGCCGCAGGACTTTGGAGCTGACCCAGTTCGTCGATCTCGCCGACATCGACGCAATCTATTACGACAAGCCTTATTTCGTCGTGCCCGCCGACGATCTGGCGGAGGAGGCGTTCATCGTGCTGCGCGACGCATTGCGCACGGCGAAAAAGGTCGGGGTCGGGCAACTCGCGATGCGCGGGCAGGAATATGTCGTCAGCCTCAAACCGTGCGGCAAAGGCATGGTGCTCGAGACGCTGCGCTACTCGGACGAGGTCAACAAGGCCTCCTCCTATTTCCGCGAGATCGGTGACGCCAGGCCCGATCCCGACCTGCTCGAACTGGCCGGCACCTTGATCGCGAAGAAGGCGGGGACGTTCGACGCATCGGAGTTCCACAACCGCTACGTCGATGCGTTGCGCGGCCTGATCGAGGAGAAGCGCCGCAAGAAGGGCGAACTGGTGATTCAGGACCCCGACGACGGTGGCGCGGTCAAGGGATCGAACGTCATCGACCTGATGGCGGCGCTGAAGAAGAGCCTCGGCGGGGCGGAGGAGGATCTCCCGAAGAAACCCGCCGCGAAAGCAAAGGCGGCGCCGACGAAGAAGGCATCGGTAAAGACGGCGCCGGCGAAGAAACGGGCATGAGCTGCGCCGTCATTGCGAGCGAAGCGAAGCAACCCACGGGCGGGAAGCTGGATTGCTTCGCTTCGCTCGCAATGACGGGGGCCGCATAATGCCCCCGCGCAAGCTCGACATAGCGACCTACAACGCGAAGCGCGACTTCGCGAAGACCGCCGAGCCCAAGGGCCGCAAGCTCAAGGGCAAGGGCGACAGCTTTGTCGTCCAGAAGCATGACGCGAGCCGGCTCCACTGGGACTTCCGGCTCGAGATGGACGGGGTGCTCAAGAGCTGGGCGGTGCCGCGCGGGCCGAGCGTCGACCCGCACGACAATCGCCTCGCGGTGCGGACCGAGGACCATCCGCTCGATTACGGGACATTCGAGGGGATGATCCCCAAGGGCGAATATGGCGGGGGCACGGTGATGCTGTGGGACCGCGGCCGATGGATCCCGCATCCCGACAAGGATCCACGCAAGACAATCGAAGAGGGGCATCTCCACTTCACCCTCATCGGCGAGCGGATGAAGGGCGAATGGGTGATGTTCCGCCTCAAGGCCAAGCCCGGCGAGCGCGGCGAGAACTGGATGCTCAAGAAGGTCACCGACGAGTTCGCCAGCGACGCCGGCGAAACGCTGGTCGAGCAGGCGCTGAGCAGCGTCACGACCGGTCGAACGATGGCCGAAATCGCAGCGGGGGCGGATGTGTGGGAGAGCAGCCAGCGCGGCAAGTCCGGCGGCCGCACGAAGCGCAAGCCGGGATTAGCGCCGCCGTCGTTCCGCGCGCCGCAACTCGCCACGCTGGTCGACGCGGTGCCGACCGGGTCGGACTGGATGTTCGAGTATAAATACGACGGCTACCGGCTGCTGCTGGCGACCGGCGGCGGGGCGGCGACGGCGTGGACCCGGGGAGGCAACGACTGGTCCGACAAGTTTCGTGGGATCGTCAAGGCCGCCACCAACCTTCCCGGCGGTTGCCTGATCGATGGCGAGGCGGTCGCGCTCGGAGCCAATGGCAAGCCCGATTTCCAGCTGCTCCAGGCGAGCCTCAAGGGCGGCAAGGCCGACCTCGCCTTCTACGCCTTCGACCTGATCGTCGACCAGGGTGAGGACATCAGCAAGCTCGGCAATCTCGAGCGCAAGCAACGGTTGTCCGCCTTGTTGAAGGGGGTTGGTGGACCGATCCTGTACGGCGACCACATCCTCGCCAAGGGCGAGGCGCTGTTCGAAGCGATCTGCAAGGAGCGCGGGGAGGGGATCATCGCCAAGAAGGCGAGCGCGCCATACCGCTCGGCGCGCGTGAAAAGCTGGCTCAAGGTCAAGTGCACCAACCGCCAGGAGTTCGTCATCATCGGCTGGCAGGACAGCGACAAACGGCGCGGCTTCCGCTCGCTCCATCTGGCGGTTCGCGACAAGGCGACGCTGACCTATGCGGGGAAGGTCGGGACCGGGTTCGACGCCAAGCTGATCGAAAGCTTGTCGGAGACGATGGCGCCGCTCGAGGTCAAGGAGCCCCCGGCCAAGGTGCCGCGCGCGGTGATGCGCGGGTCGCACTGGATCACGCCGAGACTCGTCGCCGAGATCGCCTTCACCGAATTCACGCGCGAGGGCACGCTGCGCCACCCCAGCTTCATCGCGCTGCGCGAGGACAAGCCCGCCGACCAGGTGGTGCGCGAAGTGGCCGCGAAACTTCCGGTGAAGGCAGGCAAGGCGAGCTTGGCCAGCCGCGCGACCTTCGCCAGCCTCGGGGCGCGGATCACCAACTCCGACCGGGTGATCTTCCCCGGCGATGAAATTACCAAGGGCCAGCTCGCCGATTACTACGTCGCGATTGCCGCGCCGATCATGATCGACGCCGCCAACCGCCCGCTCACCCTCATCCGCTGCCCGCAGGGGCGATCGAAGCACTGCTTTTTTCAGAAGCACGATAGCGGGTCGATGGGCGAATTCGTCCACCATGTTCCGATCACCGAAAAGGACGGGTCGACCGAGGACTATCTCTTCGTCGACCGCGTCGAGGGCCTCCTCGGCTGCGTCCAGATGGGGACGATCGAGTTCCACGGCTGGGGCAGCCGGATCGATCCATTGGAAAAACCCGACCGCATGGTGTTCGACCTCGACCCCGACGAGGGGCTCGACTTCGGCGCGGTCCGCGCGGGGGCCGAGCGGTTGCGCGCGCTGCTCGGCGACTTGGGGCTCGAGACCTTCCCCTTGCTGTCGGGCGGCAAGGGCATCCACGTCGTCGCGCCGCTCGACCAGAGTGCCGACTGGCCAGCGGTCAAGTCCTTCGCCGAGCGGTTCAGCCGCGCGATCGCCGAGAAATTCCCCGACGAATTCACCGCCAACATCCGCAAGAACCAGCGCACCGGGCGGATCTTCATCGACTGGCTGCGCAACCAGCGCGGTGCGACCGCGGTGTTACCTTATTCAGTCCGCGCCCGCGAAGGGGCTCCCGTAGCGGCTCCGATCGACTGGAGTGAAGTTGCGAGTACGAAAGGCGCCAACCGCTTCACCATCCGCGACGTCGACGAACTGCTCGACCGCGCCACATCGCCCCTCCTCGCCGGCTGGGGCCGCGCGAAGCAATCCCTCCCCGACCTCTAACGAAAAGGGCGGCGAACCACGGTCCGCCGCCCTCACATGCGCGATGTTCGTGAAGTTACGCCTTGCAGCTTTGCGCGCCCTTGCCCGGACGCTCGACCGTGATCGTCGCCGAATCCTTGGTCCCGGTCAGCGAGTAACCGGCAGCGGTCATCGCCTTGCCGGCTTCGGCGGAGACGACGCGGGTCGCCTCGCCATCCTTCTTCGAGCGAAGGTCGGCGGTCTTCTTGTCGTTGAGCCAGTCGATGTAGACGACGCTATTGTCCTTGCAGCGGTAGGATTTGCTCGACTCGATCGCCGGTGGCATGACGACGGCGGCGACATTGATCGCAGCATTATCGTCCTTCGATCCGGCAACGATGGTGTGGTCTTCCTTGCCGCACGCGGTGAGCGCAGTGGCGACGAGGGCGGCGATGATGAGGGTTCGGTTCATGGGCGGCATCTCTTGCTCGTGGGAGGGCCGCCGTCAAGGCGGGTTTGCAATCGAGACCCGCGAAGCATAGGCTGGTCGCAGGGCGAACGAGGGGAAGGGAGAGCGTGCAGCGCATTCGCATCGGGCTGACGGGCCTTGCGTTCGTGTTCCTGCTGGTTCTTCTGGGCGCGGTCGTCAGCCGCTCGAGCCGAGAGGGCGCGGTCATTCCCAATTCGGCCAGCACCGCGCACAATATAGACGAGCCGAGCGACCCGTTGTCCGATCTCGGGGTCGCTCCTGGTCCCTCTGCCGATAGCGGCAACAATAGCGTCCGCAACAGCGCGGCGCGTTGAACATCGGTCGCCGGCGCTGGCTGATTGCGAGCCTGTTGCTGGCCGCGCTGACGGCGGCCGCGATTGCGTTGGCCGGTTTCATCCGTACCGCTCCCGCTGCGCTCCCCGCTCGTCCGTTGACGGCGCGACCAGCGCTGCTCCTGCTGACCAGCCTGCCACTGGTCTTTGGTGAGAATTTCACGCTTGGCGGGGGAGGATCGCCGGCGCTGACGCGGCTGGCGCAACGCTATAATGTTAAGCCGATCGCGCTGGCCGATGGCCCAAGCCTCACCAGCTTACGCCTGCTGCTGATGGCCCATCCCCGCGCGCAGACCGCCGCGGCGCTGGTCGATCTCGACGACTGGGTGCGGCGGGGCGGACGGGTGCTGCTGCTCGCCGATCCTGCGCTCGACTGGCCGAGCGCGCGCCCGTTCGGCGATCCGCTTCGCCCGCCGCCGGGGTTCGCCGATACCGGGCTGCTCGGCCATTGGGGGGTGACCCTCGAAGCCCCGGCCGAGCGCGGCGCCGCCAAGGCCAGGCTCGATGGCCGCGCGCTTATCCTGTCGTCGCCGGGCCTGCTCGCCAGCAGATCATGCGAGATCGCCGCCGCCGGGCTGGTCGCGCGATGTGCTATCGGACGGGGCAAGGCGACGATCATCGCCGACGCCGATCTGCTCAGTCCCGAGCTCAGTGGCGACGGCGAGCAACAGAATCTTGACGCAATGGTCGCCGAACTGGACCGCGTCGAGCGCTGACCGCTCATCTCCGGACGACTCTGCCCCCGAGTCTCTTTACTTGATCGATACTTTCGCACGGCCCACCGTGCGGGCGCCGAACCAACAGGCTTATCCACAGGCTCATCCACCGCGAACGATAGGAGAACACTGCCCTTTACTTGGCACGCGAAGTTACTGAAAAGGCGCCTAAATCCGCAATTAGGCATGAAATCCCCAGTAATGGCATGAAAACCCATTGAATCCCCGCTCAACCTAGGTTACCAACAGCGGCTGTAGCGCGGGGCAACCCATCTCGAATTCACGACGGTCGCGAAGGCACCCGCCTTTGCGAACGGGGGAGGCTTTGCGCACTGAATTCGCGGTGTGCGTCAAGCGCATCTTGGGAGTGAGCCGTGCGCCATGGGCGCACAAGGGGAGTCGGCAGTGGCGCTGGAGCATCTGTTCCAAGGCAGTGCGCTGAACGCGGTCGACGCCAAGGGGCGTGTGTCCGTACCCGCCTTTCTGCGTGCGGTGATCGAGCGGCGCGGCGATTCGCGCACCATTGTCCTTGCCAAGCACGACCAGTTCGACGCGCTGTCGGCCTATGATCCGGCCTATGCCGCGCTGCGCCATGCCAAGCTTGAACGGCTGCTCGAAAAGGAAGAAACCAATCCCGACGCCGAGCTGGAGTATCAGCGGCGCAACCTGATGGCGTTCGCCGCCACCGAGGAAACCCCTTACGATACGTCGGGCCGGATTGTCCTGCCGCCAATGATGCGCCGCAAGGGGCAGATCGGCGACCTCGCGCTGTTCCTCGGCGCCGGCGAGACGTTCCAGATCTGGAATCCAAAGCTGTTCCTGGGCGATGCGCGCATCCCCGAGGACATGAAAGACATCGCCCGCTTCCGGCTTGAGGAACGGGGCCTGAGCGCATGAGTCCCAATGCGCCCCAGGCCATCCCTCCGGGCCACGTGCCGGTACTGGTCGATGAAGTCGTCGCCGCGCTTCGCCTCGTCCCGGGCGAAACGCTGGTCGATGGCACGTTCGGAGCGGGGGGTTATACACGCGCCTTGCTTGGAGCGGGGGCGGGGCGAGTGATCGGTTTCGATCGCGATCCGGATGCGATCGCGAACGGGCCGAACCTCGTCCCGGACGCCCACCTGACCCTGATCGAGGAGCGGTTCAGCCAGATGGACCGGCTGCTCGAGGAGCGTGGCCTGTCGCCGGTCGACGGGATCGTGCTCGACATCGGGGTCAGCTCGATGCAGCTCGACCAGGCCGAGCGCGGCTTTGCTTTCGGGCAGGACGGCCCGCTCGACATGCGGATGAGCCAGGCCGGGCTGACCGCCGCCGAATTCCTCAACGAGGCCGACGAGGCCGAGATCGCGCGGGTCATCAAGGAATATGGCGAGGAGCCGCGCGCCCGCTCGGTGGCCCGCGCGATCGTCGCCGCTCGCCCGCTCACGCGGACCGCCGAGCTTGCCGCCGTGGTGCGCAAGGCGCTGCGCCATCACCCGGGGATGAAGTCCGATCCGGCAACGCGCACCTTCCAGGCGATCCGCATCCACCTGAACGCCGAGCTCGACGAACTCGAGGCCGGGCTGCGCGCCGCCGAGCGCGCGCTGCGGCCGGGCGGACGGCTGGCGGTAGTCACCTTCCACAGCCTCGAGGACCGCATCGTCAAGCGCTTCATGAAGGAGCGCAGCGGCGACCTGCCGGCCGGATCGCGGCATCGCCCGCTGGCCGCCGCCGGTCCCGCGCCCAGCTTCAACGAAGTCGCCAAGCCGCTGTCCGCCTCGGACGCCGAGCTGGCCCGAAACCCGCGCGCGCGCTCGGCGCGACTGCGAAGCGCAGTCCGCACCGCGGCGCCCGCGTGGGACCAGCCGCCCCCGGTTTCGCTTCGGTCGCCCACTTCGCCCCGGTCAGCTGTTTCGCCCAAGTTCCCGCGTAAAACCTCAGGAGGCCGCGCATGAGCGTCCGCTCCTTCCGCCCCGTCATGTCGGTCGCCACCGTCGCCTTCGCGGCGCTGAGTTGCTACCTCGTCTCGCTCAGGGTCGCCGCCGAGCGCGCCGGGCTCGAGGAGGTCGAGACCAGGATCGTGCTTGCGCAGCGCGACATTCGCACTCTGCAAACCGAGATCGGCACGCGCGGCCGGCTCGAGCAGCTCGAGCGGTGGAACGTCAAGGTGCTGGCGCTGTCGGCGCCCAAGGCCGAACAGTTTGTCGATGGCGGCTACCAGCTCGCGCGGCTCGCGCGACCGAGCGACGAGATCGATATGACCGCGCCGGTGGTGCTGGCGTCGGCACCCAAGCCGAAGCCCGCCGCGCCGATCGTGGAAGACGACGCCGATGTCGTCGCGACGCAAGCGGCCGATCAGCCACCGCAGCGCGCCGCGCCGCCGATCGGAGGTCCTGCCAGCCTGATGCATGTCGCAAGCTATCGCGTGACCAAGATCGACAAGCCCACCGCCAAGCTTGCGACGGAGAAACTTTCCCGTAAACCCGCGAAAACTGTTTCGGCAACGACCAAGCCGGTCGAAATCGCGACGGTTGCCAGGCAGCAGGCCTTGCCCGGCACCGAAGCTGGCGCCAAGCAGTCGCCTCACCATGAGCCGGCGAAGTCCGGCGCCTCCCGGGACAAAGCCACGCACTGATGAACGCCCCGACGCCCGCTCTCGTCGCCAGGCCCGAGCGGCTCCGACTGGTCGGACAACGCCGGCAGATTCTCGCCATTGTCCACCAGCGCTTGATGTTCGGGCTGATTGTCTATGCCGGGATTATCGCGATCATTGCGCTGCGCCTGCTGTACCTCGCCGCGTTCGGCGACCATGCCGGGCGGCGTGGCGGGCCGGGCGCGCTGATCCCGCCGCGCGGCGACATTGTTGATCGCGACGGCCGGCCGCTCGCCAGCTCGATCGACGTGTGGAGCATCGCGCTTCAGCCGCCCAAGGTGATCGGCGACAAGCTCGCGCTCGCCCGCAACCTCGCCCGGCTGATGCCCGACAAGGACGGAGCGAGCTATTTCGCCATGCTCCATTCGGGCAAGCCATTCTTCTACCTCCAGCGCCGCGCCTCGCCGCAGCTGGTCGAGGCGGTCAACGCGCTTGGCGAGCCGGGCCTCGCGCTCGAGCGCACCCCTGACCGGCTCTACCCGCAGACCAGCCTTGCCGCGCACGTCATCGGCTTCACTGATATCGACGGGCACGGCGCGGCGGGAGCGGAGCGCGCGTTCGACAAGCTATTGTCCGATCCGGCAACGCGCGGCAGCCCGATCACCCTGTCGATTTCGAGCAAGGTGCAGCAGGCGCTCGAGCATGAACTCGCCGCCGCAATGGCCGAGTTTTCCGCGATCGGCGCGGCGGGCGTGGTGATGGACATCCACACCGGCGAAGTGCTGGCGATGACCTCGCTGCCGACGCTCAATCCCAATGTCGCCGGGCAGGGCTCGCCCGAGGCGCGGTTCAACCGGGCGACACTCGGCGTTTATGAGCTGGGCTCGACGTTCAAACCGTTCACGGTCGGCATGGCGATGGACAGTGGCGTCGTGAAATCAGTCGGGCAAATGTATAATTGCCCCAAGGAATTTCACTACGGCAAGGTTGTCGTCCACGACACCCACCCGTTCGGGCGCGCCTGCTCGGTCGCCGAGATCATGGAGGAAAGCTCCAACATCGGCACTGCCCAGATCGCATTGCAGGTCGGGGCGACGCGGCAGCGGGCATTCCTTCAGAAGATGGGCTTCCTAGCACCGGTCGCGATTGAACTTCGCGAGCGCGGGCGGACGCTGACCCCGGGCAACGACTGGGGCGAGATCGCGACGATGACAGTCGGCTTCGGCCACGGCATCGCGGTCACCCCGCTCCACCTCGCAACGGGTTATGCGACGCTGTTCAATGGCGGCGTCTATCATCCCGCGACGATCCTCAAGGTCGACAAGAACCATCCCGTCGGCGTGGGCCACCGCGTGTTTACCGAGGAAACCAGCTACAAGTCGCGCGCGCTGCTCCGCCTCGTGGTCATGAAGGGCACCGGCAAGAATGCCGACGCGCCAGGCTATCGTATCGGTGGCAAGACCGGGACAGCGGAGAAGATCGTCGGCGGCCATTACACGTCGGCATCGGTGGTGACGACCTTCGCCGGCGTGTTCCCGATGGACGAGCCGCGCTATGTCATCATCGCCATGCTCGACGATCCCAAGGCCACCGCGAAGACCTTTGGCTTCCACACCGCCGGATGGAACGTCGCGCCGCTGGTCGGGCGGACGGTCAGCCGGATCGCGCCGATGCTGGGCGTGCGGCCCGACATGAACCGCGACGCGAACATGGCCGAGGTGATGCCGTTCGTCCACGAAAAGGAGAAATGAGCGGTGCGTCTCGGCGATCTTGTCAAGATCGACAACGACCGGGACCTCGATCTCGCCGGGATTGATAGCGAGGTCGAGGTTGTCGGCGCCGCAATCGATAGTCGCAAGGTAACCAAAGGCTCGCTGTTCGGGGCCTTTCCGGGAAGCGTGCACAACGGCGAGGATTTTATCGCCAGCGCGGTCGAGCGCGGGGCGGTGGCGGTGGTCGCCCGGCCCGAAGCGAGAGTTACGGGCGCGGTCCACCTGGCCGACCCCGAGCCGCGGCGGCTGTTCGCCCGGCTCGCCGCCAAACTGCTCGCCCCCTATCCCGACACGATCGTCGCGGTCACCGGGACCAACGGCAAGACCTCGACGGTCGAGATGGTCCGCCAGCTGTGGCGAATGGCCGGGCACCGTTCGGCGTCGATCGGCACATTGGGCGTGACCACCGCCGACGAGCAGGTCACGACCGGGCTGACAACGCCCGACATCGTCACCTTTCTGTCGAATCTCGCCGGCCTCAGGCGGATGGGGATCAGCCACGTCGCCTATGAGGCCTCGTCGCACGGGCTCGACCAGTTTCGCTCTGAAGGCCAGCCGGTCGCCGCCGCCGCCTTTACCAACCTGAGCCGCGACCATCTCGATTATCACGCCGACATGGACGCGTATTTCGCAGCCAAGATGCGGCTGTTCGACGAGGTCGTCGATGCCGGCGGGACCGCGGTGGTGTGGACCGGCGATACGCGATCGGGCGCGGTCATCGCCCATGCCGCGGCGCGGGGCCTCAAGCTGATCACTGTCGGGCCGGGCGCCGAGACGATCGAACTGGTCAGCCAGTCGCCGACCCCGCTCGGGCAGGCGCTGGTGCTGCGCCACGGCGCCAAGAAGGATAGGCTCGCGCTGCCGCTGATCGGTGCCTACCAGGCCGCCAATGTCCTCGTTGCCGCCGGGCTGGTGCTCGCAAGCGGGGGCGAGTGGGCAGCGACCTTCGCTGGCATGGGCCGTCTGTCCCCGGTGCGCGGCCGCCTGGAGCGCGCGGTCATCTCGCCCGCCGGCGTGCCGGTGTATGTCGATTATGCCCATACGCCCGACGCGATCGAAGCCGCGATCGCAGCGCTTCGCCCGCATGTGACCGGACGCCTGATCATCGTGTTCGGTGCAGGTGGCGACCGCGACACCGGCAAGCGCGCAGCCATGGGCGAAGTCGCGGCGCGTCTGGCCGACCTCGCCATCGTCACCGACGACAACCCGCGCTCCGAAGACCCGGCCAGGATCCGCGCCGAGGTCATCGCCGGAGCGCCCGGGCTGCGCGAGATCGGCGGGAGGCGCGATGCGATCGCCGCCGCCATCGCCGAGTCGCAGGGCGGCGACATCATACTCATCGCCGGCAAGGGCCACGAACAGGGGCAGGTCCTCGCCGACCGCACCGTCCCGTTCGACGACGTCGCCGTGGCGCGCGAGTGCGCCGCGTGAGCGCGCTGTGGACCTCCGCTGAAATCGAGACCGCGACCGGCGGGACGGCGAGCTTTGCGTTCGATGTAACCGGCGTGACCTTCGACAGCCGCGAAGTCGGGCCGGGTGATTTGTTCGTCGCCATGCCGGGGACAGTCGCCGACGGGCACCAGTTCGTCGACAGTGCCTTTGCGGCGGGCGCGGCGGGCGCGCTCGTCTCGCAGGCGGTTTCGGGTCCGCACATCCTCGTCCCCGATGTCGCCGCCGCTCTCACCGCGCTGGCCGTCGCCGCCCGCGCGCGGACCTCGGCGAAAATCTTCGGCGTGACCGGGTCGGTCGGCAAGACCAGCACCAAAGAGGCATTGTTCGCCGCGCTTGATCGCATCTCGAGCGGCAAGGCCCACCGCTCGGTCAAGAGTTACAACAACCACACCGGCGTTCCGCTGAGCCTCGCCCGGATGCCGCGTGACAGCGAATATGCCGTGCTCGAAATGGGCATGAATCATTCGGGCGAGATCGCGGTGCTGACCCGCCTCGTCCGCCCCGACGTTGCGATCATCACCGCGATCGCGCCGGCGCACATCGAGAACCTCGGTTCGATGGAGGCAATCGCCGCCGCCAAGAGCGAGATCTTCGAAGGCCTTCAGTCGGGCGGGGTCGCCATCGTCCCCGAGGACACGCCGCACCGCGATCAGCTGGTCAAGGCCGCCCGTCGCTACGCCGCCGAGATCATCACCTTTGGCGGGGCCGAGGCCGACATCACCGCGCTCCACGCGGTCCGTTCGGACAACGGCGGGAGCCTGATCACCGCGCGACTGATGGAAAGCGAGCTGACCTACACCATCAGCCAGCGCGGCGATCATTGGGTGTCGAACTCGCTCGCCATCCTCGCCGCGGTCGAGGCGGCCGGCGCAGACCTTGCCATCGCCGGGCTGGCGCTGGCCGACATGGCCGGGCTCAAGGGCCGCGGCGAGCGCCACCAGATCAGGCTCGCCGGCGGATCGGCGCTGCTGATCGACGAAAGCTACAATGCCAACTCGGCTTCGATGGAAGCGACGCTGAAGAGTCTCGGGGAGGAGCACGGCGTCGAGCGGCGAATCGCGGTGCTCGGCCCAATGCGCGAAC
>JBKJMA010000103.1:0-3395 GCA_046596505.1 Sphingomicrobium sp. | reverse complement strand
TGCACCGCTTGGCAAAATCGCTCGCGCACCCATATGGAACGACTCGTTGACCTGCCCCCGCCCGCCGCGCTAATCAGAACATAAATGGAACGAAGTTGATCCGATGCTGACTCATATAAAAGTCCGTGGTGCGCGCGAGCACAACCTCAAGGGGGTCGATGTCGACATCCCGCGTGAGTCGCTGACGGTCATCACCGGGCTCAGCGGCTCGGGCAAGTCGAGCCTCGCCTTCGACACCATCTATGCCGAGGGCCAGCGCCGCTATGTCGAGAGCCTCAGCGCTTATGCGCGCCAATTCCTCGAGATGATGCACAAGCCCGACGTCGAGCATATCGACGGCTTGTCCCCCGCCATCTCGATCGAGCAGAAGACGACCAGCCGCAACCCGCGCTCGACCGTCGCTACCGTCACCGAAATCTACGACTACATGCGCTTGCTGTGGGCGCGCGTCGGGGTGCCTTACTCTCCCGCCACCGGGCTGCCGATCTCCGCCCAGACCGTCTCCCAGATGGTCGACCGCACGATGACGCTGGCCGAAGGCTCGCGCCATTACCTCCTCGCCCCCGTCGTCCGCGGCCGCAAGGGCGAGTATCGCAAGGAACTTGCCGAGTGGCAGAAGGCCGGCTTCACCCGCGTCCGCATCGACGGCGTGATGGTTGAAATCGACGAAGCCCCCGCACTCGACAAGAAATACAAGCATGACATCGAGGTCGTCGTCGACCGCATCGCGATCAGGGACGGCATCCAGTCGCGCCTCGCCGACTCGTTCGAAACCGCGCTGAAGCTCGCCGACGGCCTCGCCTTCCTCGACCCCGCCGATCCGACCGATGCCGACGAAGCGGTTACCGCCTCGGGCATGAAGCTCGACTATGGCGCCCCCGGCCGGATCGTCTTTTCCGAGAAATTCGCCTGCCCCGTCTCGGGCTTCACCATCGCCGAGATCGAGCCGCGCCTGTTCTCGTTCAACTCCCCCCAGGGCGCCTGCCCGGCGTGCGACGGTCTTGGCGAAAAGATGGTGTTCGACGAGGACCTCGTCGTCCCCAACCACGCGCTGTCGATCGCCAAGGGCGCGGTCGTCCCGTGGGCCAAGTCCAACCCGCCCTCGCCTTATTACATGCAGGTCCTCGGCAGCCTCGCTCGCGCCTATGACTTCGACCTCGCCACCCCGTGGAGCGAGCTCCCCCAGGACGCCCGGCACGCCGTCCTGCGCGGCACCGGCGGGCGCGCGGTCACGCTGCGCTTTGTCGACGGGCGCAAGTCCTACGAGGTCAAGAAGCTGTTCGAAGGCGTCATCGGCAACCTCGAACGGCGCATGGCCTCGACCGAATCGGCGTGGATGCGCGAGGAACTGTCCCGCTACCAGGCCGCCCACGCCTGCGAGACCTGCGGCGGCGCGCGTCTTAAGCCCGAAGCGCTGTCCGTGAAAATCGCCGGCGAGGACATCTCGCTCTCCGCCCGCCGCTCGGTGGTCGACGCGCTCCGCTGGTTCCGCGGCCTCGAGGAACAGCTCGGCCCGCAACAGCGCGAAATCGCCCGCGCCATCCTCAAGGAAATCAACGAGCGCTTGGGCTTCCTCGACAATGTCGGGCTCGACTATCTCAACCTCGACCGCACCTCGGGCACCCTGTCGGGCGGCGAGAGCCAGCGCATCCGCCTCGCGTCGCAGATCGGCTCCGGTCTCTCCGGCGTGCTCTACGTCCTCGACGAACCCTCGATCGGGCTCCACCAGAAGGATAACGACCGCCTCCTCGAAACCCTCAAGCGGCTCAAATCACTCGGCAACACCGTGCTCGTCGTCGAACATGACGAGGACGCCATCCGCTCCGCCGACTATGTCATCGACATGGGCCCCGGCGCCGGGGTCCACGGCGGCGAAGTGGTCTGCGCCGGCACCCTCCACGACCTCCTCGCGTGCGAGGGCAGCCTCACCGCCGACTATCTCTCGGGCCGCCGCTCGATCCCGCTCCCGGCCAAACGCCGCAAGGGCTCGGGCAAGAAACTCACCGTCCACGGCGCCACCGCCAACAATCTCCAGAACGTCACCGCGTCGATCCCGCTCGGCACCTTCACCTGCATCACCGGGGTCTCCGGCTCGGGCAAGTCGAGCCTGACCATCGACACGCTCTACGCCGCCGCCGCGCGCATCCTCAACGGCGCGCGGATCCTGGCAGGCAAATATGACCGCATCACCGGGCTCGAATATCTCGACAAGGTCATCGACATCGACCAGTCGCCGATCGGCCGCACCCCGCGCTCCAACCCCGCGACCTACACCGGCGCCTTCACCCAGATCCGCGACTGGTTCGCCAGCCTCCCCGAATCGCAGGCGCGCGGCTACAAACCCGGCCGCTTCAGCTTCAACGTCAAGGGCGGCCGCTGCGAGGCGTGCACCGGCGACGGCCTGCTCAAGATCGAGATGCACTTCCTCCCCGACGTCTACGTCACCTGCGACGTGTGCCACGGCCGGCGCTACAATCGCGAAACGCTCGAGGTAAAGTTCAAGGGCAAGTCGATCGCCGACCTGCTCGACATGACGGTCGAGGACGCGGTCGAATTCTTCAAGGCGGTCCCCGGCATCCGCGACAAGATGGCGATGCTGCAGGAGGACGGCCTCGGCTACGTCAAGGTCGGCCAGCAGGCGACGACGCTCAGCGGCGGCGAGGCGCAGCGCGTCAAGCTCGCCAAGGAACTCTCCCGCCGCGCCACCGGCAACACGCTCTACATCCTCGACGAGCCGACCACCGGCCTCCACTTCGAAGACGTTCGCAAGCTGCTCGAGGTACTCCACGCGCTGGTCGAGCAGGGCAACACCGTCGTCGTCATCGAACATAACCTCGACGTCATCAAGACCGCCGACTGGGTCATCGACCTGGGGCCCGACGGCGGGGTCAAGGGCGGCGAGATCGTCGCGGTCGGCACCCCCGAAGCCATCGCGGCGGAGCAGCGCAGCGCCACCGGCTTCTACCTCAAATCCCTCCTCGACAAACCCCGCGCCGAACTCGTCACCGCCAAGCGCCCCGCCAGGCGCAAGCGTGAGCAGGTGCCCGCCGAATGAGCCTCCGGGACGGCTCGTGATCGTCTCGATCAGGCGCGCCAGCTGCTGCTGCTTCATCCCGACGCCGATAGGCGCTATCTTGAGCGCCGGGTTCGGTTTGAGTCCGCAGTAGAATTTGGTGTCGAAGACATCGCAAAGCGCTGACCAGGGCCTTCGCCGCGTCTCCTACCCCGAGTTCGCAGCCAAGCTCGCGTCACGTCGCCTCGCCCTTGGCAATCCCGACCTCCCCCGCAACGCCGGCACCCGCCGCACGCCCAGCAAGCGCGCGCTGCTGAAAGCGATCGAGGATTTGGGGGGGAAGTGGTGATCTAAGACAACCAGCCGGCCCCGGCGAAGGCCG
>JBKJMA010000101.1:0-8211 GCA_046596505.1 Sphingomicrobium sp. | reverse complement strand
TCACCCACCGCGAACAGGCCGGGGACGACGGCATCGGGGTTGCCGTCCTTGAGGGTGACGACCTCGCCGTGGAAGTTGGTCGGGATTCCGCCCATGTTGTAATGGACCGTCGGGGTGACCGGGATCGGCTGACGGGTCAGGTCGACACCGGCGAAGATCTTCGCCGTTTCCGAGATGCCCGGAAGCCGCTCGGCGAGGATCTTGGGGTCGATATGGTCGAGGTGGAGGAAGATATGATCCTTATGCTCGCCGACCCCGCGGCCCTCGCGGATTTCCATCGCCATCGAGCGTGACACGACGTCGCGGCTGGCGAGGTCCTTCGCCGACGGGGCATAGCGTTCCATGAACCGCTCGCCCTCGGAGTTGGTAAGGTAGCCCCCCTCCCCGCGCGCGCCCTCGGTAATCAGCACGCCCGCGCCGTAAATGCCGGTCGGGTGGAACTGGACGAACTCCATGTCCTGCAGCGGCAGGCCGGCGCGAAGCACCATCGCATTGCCGTCGCCGGTGCAGGTGTGCGCCGAGGTCGCCGAGAAATAGCAGCGGCCGTAGCCACCGGTGGCAAGCACCACCGACTGCGACCGGAACCGGTGGATCGACCCGTCGTCGAGACAAATCGCGATCAGGCCGCGGCACACGCCGTCCTCCATGATCAGGTCGAGCGCGAAATATTCGATGAAGAAGTCCGCGTCGTACTTCAAGCTCTGCTGGTAGAGCGTGTGGAGCATGGCGTGACCGGTGCGGTCGGCGGCGGCGCAAGTGCGCTGCGCGGCGGGGCCCTCGCCCATGTTCTGGGTCATACCGCCGAACGCGCGCTGGTAAATCTTGCCCTCGTCGGTGCGGCTGAATGGCAGGCCGGCATGCTCAAGCTCGTACACCGCGGCGGGCGCCTCGCGGCACAGATATTCGATCGCGTCCTGGTCGCCGAGCCAGTCGCTCCCCTTGACCGTGTCGTACATGTGCCAGGTCCAGTGGTCGGGGCCCATGTTGCCGAGGCTGGCGGCGATCCCGCCCTGCGCCGCGACGGTGTGGCTGCGTGTCGGGAAGACCTTCGTGATACAGGCGGTCTTGAGCCCGGCCTCGGCCGAGCCCATCGTCGCACGCAGCCCGGCACCACCAGCGCCAACGACGACGACGTCATAGACATGGTCGATAATCTTGTAAGCTTCAGTCATGCATTGGCTCCGAACGCAATTTTCGCCAGCGCAAACAGGGCGAACGCCGCCCCCCCAACCGCGGCAAACAGAAGTACGATGTTGCAGGCGACGCGGTTGCCTTCGTCATGCACATAATCATCGACGACGACCTTCAGCCCCTCGAGCCCGTGGATGAAAGAGAGGATCACGAATAGCGCCATCGGTACTGCGCCCAACGGCGAGCGGAGCCATTCGGTCAGCGTGCGAAGGTCGAGGCTCGGCAGCCACAACAGCGAGGCGAGCAGCCACACCGAGAGCAGGACCAGCGCGACCGAGCCAATCTGCTCGTTCATCCAGTGCCCGCCGCCCGAGCGCGCCGCACCCAATCCGCGCACCTTGCCGAGGGGCGTGCTGCTGTCGCCGATGCTCATCACTTTGCTCCCAGGAGAGTGGCCCAAAGCGCCACGGTCGCGATCAGCGATGCGACGATGGTGGCGATTGCCGTGTTTTTGCTGGTCTTGAGTTCGAACCCCGCGCCGATGTCCATGACGAGGTGGCGGAGCCCGGAAAAACTGTGCTGGAAGAAGGCCCAGCTAAGCCCGATCAGGACCAGCAGCCCAAGCGGACTGGCCGCCACCGTGGCGAAAGTCGCATACGCCTCTGGCCCCGCAGCAATCGCGATCAGCCACCAGCAAAGCAGCGCCATCCCGGCGATGGTCAGCGCCGCACCGGTCACGCGGTGGAGGATCGAGACCAGCATGTGCGGCCCCCAGCGCCAGATGCTGAGATGCGGCGACAGGGGCCGGGAGGGATTGCGCGAAGCCGATGGGGGCATGGGAGGTCTGCCTGAGACGGAATGAAGATGCCGCGCCCGCTTAGGCAGCGAGGGCGCGGGATGCAAGATTCGACCGGAGCTAACCGCCCCTTAACCATTCACGGAGCAAGAACGAGCAGGAAGCGAAGTAGAGGGAAAATCATGACGGCCAATCGCCAGAGCCAAACGACGCCTTATGACTTGGCGCGCGGTCTGCGCATGTTCGCTCCGTCGGACGACCTGCCGGAGCGCGCGGCCGAAATGTGGCTTGTGATCGATAGCGGCGCGATCGCGATCGCGCGCGGCTTCTGGCAGCGGTACCGCAAATCGGACGAGGTCCAGGAGCCGATCGATGATGCGCAAGTCGAGACTTTGGCGCAGCGCATCACGCCCTACATTCGCGAAAAATACGCACGGATGGCCCACGGCGCATGGATCGAACAGGCCAAAGATTATGTTGATCGCGGCGTAACAGCAGGGGTCAGCCTGTCGACACTGATGATGGGCATCGACGGCGAGACCGACGCAGCGCACCTGGTGATGCACGCAGCAGTTCATGAGCCCGAAGAACGGATTCGATACTCGGAGATCATCAACGCCGTCCACATGCTCGAGATCGACGTTTTCATTCACCACTGTCTTGCGCGGATGAACTCAGATCATGTCGAACTGCAGTCGCGCCAAGCGAGCGAATTCAACCAGAAGGTACTCGGCGTCGTCCAGCGCTGCACCACCGAAAGCGACCAGCTCCGCAATCAGGCTTCGCAAACCAGCTCGTCCGCTCGCGGAATGCTCGGCAAGACCAGCGAAGTCGCCGCCGCCGCCGAACAATCAGCGATCGCGATGCGCGAGGCGGCGCAGACCGCCGCCGGGCTGATTCGCGCGATCGAGGATGCGCGAACCGAGGTCGAGGTCGCGGCGGGGGTCGCCACGCGCGCCGGAAGCCAGGCCGAGCAAGCTGTTAAAGTCAGCGAAGCGTTGTCGGGGCACGTCGTCGCGATCGAATCGATCCTCGGTCTCATTCGCGACATTGCCGCGCAGACCAACCTGCTCGCGTTGAACGCTACTATCGAGGCTGCGCGCGCCGGTGACGCGGGCCGCGGGTTCGCGGTCGTTGCGCAGGAGGTAAAAAGCCTCGCCAGCCAGACCGCTCGGGCGACCGACGACATCACGACTAAGATCACCGCGATCCAGCTGGCGACCCGCCAGACGGTCGAGGCCAATGGCTCGATCCAGTCGACCGTAGGCGAGGTCCAGCATTCGGCCGACCGCATCCGCCAGGCGATGGAGTTGCAGGCGCAGACGGTGACGATGATCACCGCCGCTGTCGACGAGACCGCGCTCGCCGCCGACTCGATGAGCTCGACCATCGCCGCGATCCGCTCGGACACCGAGAATGTCGCGCGCGACATCGACGCAGTCGAGCAGGGCTTCGGACGCTTCGCCGAGGACATCGCCGACTTCCGCGCAACTACCAGCGAATTCGTGGCGAAGTTCGCGGCCTGACTTTTCTCCCGCCCGGCCAGCGGCTAGGCAGGGCAGATGAATATCCTCCTCACCGGCGCCAGCCGCGGCATTGGCGCCGCCACCCTCTCCACCCTGCGCGACGCGGGGCACCGCGTGGTCGGCCATTCGACTGCGGGCAGCGATGACCTCGTCGCCGCCGACTTCGCCAACCCCGCCGCGCCACGCGGCTTGTGGGAGACAGCACTGGCCGAACTCGGCGGGCGGGTCGATGTGCTGGTGAACAATGCCGGCATCTTCGAGGACATATCCGACGACGCCGACGACGAGGCGTGGCACGCTTCTTGGGGCCGGACGCTCGGGATCAATCTCCAGGCGAGTGCTGACCTCTGCCGATTGGCAATCGGCCACTTCCGCGAAGGAGCCAGCGGCGGGCGGATCGTGAACATCGCCAGCCGCGCCGCCTATCGCGGCGATTCGCCCAAGCACTGGCACTATGCCGCGTCGAAGGCCGGCATGGTCGGCATGACCAAGTCGATCGCCCGGGGCTACGCCAGTGAAGGCATCCTCGCATTCGCGGTCTGCCCAGGATTCGTCATGACCGGGATGGCCGAGGAATATCTGTCGAGCCGCGGCGGCGAGCAGGTTTTGGCCGACATTCCGCTCGGTCGTGTCGCCGAACCTGCCGAAGTTGCCGAAGTAATCCGCTGGCTGGCGAGCGACGCGCCGGCGAGCTCGACCGGAGCGGTGATCGACGTCAACGGGGCAAGCTATGTTCGTTGAACATAGTCGGCGATGAGCTGGCGCGTCACGCTGCACTGCACGCGCGCCGAGGCCGAGGCGCTACCCGAGAGCGAGGAACTGTTCCCTTTCTCCGACTCACCGCCGGTGATCGTTGCCGATGAGCCCGATCCGCACGCGCCCGACGACTGGCGGCTCTTCGCCTATTTCACCGAGCAGCCGACGACTCAGGAGCTGATCCTGCTGCGCCGCCTTGCCGCAGGTAGCGAACCCGAATTGACCCATCTCGGCGAAGACGACTGGGTGACGATCAGCCAAGCAGGGCTCGAACCGATCCGCGCCGGGCGATTCTTCGTCCACACTCCGTTTCACCGCAACGACCTCCCCGACGGCGCGACAGCGTTCGAAATCGACGCCGGACTGGCATTCGGAACGGGGCAGCATGACACTACCGCGGGATGCCTGCGGGCTTTGGAGGCCTTGGCCGGCAAAAGCTTCGCCAACATCGCCGACATCGGCACTGGCACCGGCCTCCTTGCCTTCGCCGCGCTCGCGCTTTGGCCGCAAGCCAAGTCCATCGCCACCGACATCGACCCGATCTCGATCGATGTCAGCCAAGAGAATGCCGCGATCAACGGGATCAGGATCGGCCACGGTCCAGGAGAACTGCTTCTCGCCGTTGCCGATGGGATGGACCACCCAATCCTAACCGCCCGCGCCCCGTTCGACCTGCTCATCGCCAACATCCTCGCCGGCCCGCTGATCGACCTCGCGCCCGCCTTTGCGGCAAGCGTCGCACCCGGCGCAACGCTGGTCCTCGCCGGGCTGCTCGACACACAGGCCGACGCGGTGATCGCGGCTTATGCAGCGCAGGGCATGGAGGTGGTCGAACGCGGCGACGGTGAATGGTGCGTGCTGGTGCTCAAAGCCGCCCAGCGCGGCGTTGCGGCCTCCTAGCAACCGCTAACAGAACCAGGAGGCGGCCTGAGCCTCCCCTTTCGGTCGAGTTATTCAATCCATGCTATCGTGTCCGCGACGGACGCACAGATGCGCCGAGTCGGGGAGAGCGAGATGAAAAAACTTTATCATGCGGTCGCGGTAGCGTTGCTGGTGACGCCAGCGCTCGCGCTTTCGCAGGAGCAGGCCGAACGGATCGGGACCAAGCAGAAGTCTTGGATGGCCGCCAATTTCCGCACCGGCCTTAGCGGCTGCGCAATCGTTCCGCTAAAGGAAGGCTTCGCCTTGTCGGGCACCGGCGCAGCGTCGTTCGATGACAGCGACGGAGATGGCCTCGACTTTTCGATTGTGACCGCGGCCGACGCGACCCCCACCGTCACGGCATTGGCCATCAAGACCAAGGGCACGAGTGCGCAACGCCAGCGCGCGATGGACAGTGTGTGCGACGCAAAAGCTTCGCCCGATGGCAGCGCCAGCAGCGCCTCCAGTCCTGCCTGTGCTGTCTCGGGCAGCCCCGACGCGCCCGCGGTTCGCTTCGTCGTTCCGCTTTCCACGTGGAGCGATGCCGCGTCGGCCAAATCCTATGTTGGCACCGTCACCATCGTCAAACGCGCGGCGGACGCCGCCGTCATTGCCCATTTCCTGTCGAAAAAGGGCTATGATTATTACCAGGCAAAGAGCCAACTGAGCGCACGCGCAAGCATGGCGCAGCCGATCGAGATGACAGTGGTTGCGGCGTGCGACACCTCAGGGCTTTCGGCCAAGTCGGGCCAGCCGGTGGCGCACTACGACTTGGCGGTCAGCAAGAAGCTGTAGCTCGCCCGAAAAACCGCATGTGTCCGAGCACTTCGCTCGGACCGCGTTGATGGCGAGCATAATTTCCTTTACGGCTTTCGCGGAAACTCGGGGGGCTTTCATGGCAACGCTGGCAATTCATCCGCGCACATCGTCGATCGGCGACGAGCGGTTCTTCCTGCGCGGCGCGATCGCGATGACGCTCGTGATCTTCGCCGGCTTCTCGACCCAGCTGGCGATGGGCCGCTCGACCTTCGCCTCTCCGTTGCTGGTCCATGCCCACGCGGTCGTGTTCATGGGCTGGGTCATAGTCTACCTCCTCCAGAACATCTTCGTCGCGACCAACAACATGGCGCTTCACCGGCGCCTCGGCTGGATCGCGACCGGCTGGATCGTGGCGATGGTCGTTCTTGGCTGCTGGGTGACCGTGGCGATGGTCCGCCGCGGCCAAGTGCCGTTCTTCTTTCGCCCGGTGCATTTCCTGGTCTTCGATCCCTTGTCGCTGTTCGCTTTTGCCGGATTGACGAGCGCGGCGATCGTCATGCGCCGCCGCACCGACTGGCATCGCCGGCTGCATTTCTGCGCCATGTCGATGTTGCTCGGGCCCGGATTCGGGCGGCTGCTGCCGATGCCTTTCCTACCGTCGTTCGCGTGGGAAGTGACGTTCGCCGCGTCGCTGCTGTTCCCTCTGGCCGGCGTCGTCGCCGATGTGCGCCGCAGCGGCCGCGTCCATCCCGCGTGGCGCTGGGGGATCGGGACGATGCTGGGCACGCTGCTGCTGATCGAGCTGGTTACCTTCAGCCCCGTTGGCGAATCAGTTTATGGGGCAGTCACGCGCGGCTCACCCGGCGCGGCGGTTGCCGGGATGGAATTCCCGCCGCCGCCGGCAGGTCCGCTAATTACCGGCCGAGACGCGGGCCACTAGCCTCGGCGAGTGGACAATTGAGGCGTGGTACCGCAGGTTGACCTGGCCTGCGCGACAGGCATCCTTGCAGATGGAGGCCCCCGATGCCCTCAGCCGTCTTCAGCAACATGACCGACGGCCTCGCGCCGGCGGATCGCAACCGCGACCACTTCCTCGCCAATCTCGACTTCGGGGATGGCCCACACTGGACGCCCTATGCCGAGGGGGTATGGGTGCAACCGGCCTGTTTCAACGTCACCTCGGGCGGGTTCACCGTCCTGCTCAAGGGTCTGCCCGGCGCGCAGCTCGGGGTCCATTACCACACCGGGACGGTTCGCGGCTTCACGCTAAAGGGCAATTGGCGTTACCTCGAGCATGACTGGATTGCCGGGCCGGGCAGTTTCATTTTCGAGCCGGCGGGCGAGGCGCACACGCTCGTGATCACGGAGGATTCGCCCGAACCGGCGCTGATCCTGTTTATGATCGACGGCGCGTTGATCTACCTCGACAAGCCGGTCGAGGGCACGATGGCCGCGTTCGAGGACGTCTTCACCGCGCTCGACATGTTCCGTACCCATTATCGCGCGGCCGGGCTGGACGAGGCCGCATTAAACGCGATGATTCGATGACCTAACTCGCGGCGACGATCGCTTCCCACGCGGCCTCGTCGATAACGTGGACGTTGAGTTCTGCTGCCTTCTTGAGCTTCGATCCAGCGCCGGGGCCCGCGACGACCAGATCCGTCTTCGTGCTGACCGATCCGGCGGAGCGAGCGCCGAGGCGCTCGGCTTGGGCCTTGGCCTCGTCGCGGCTCATGCGTTCGAGCGTGCCGGTGAAGACGATCGTCTTGCCTGTCCACTCGGTTGTGCGAGCGGTCGAGATGAAGGCGGCGGGCCGGGCGAGCCCGAGCAGGTCGGCGAGCGCGTCGCGATTGTGGGGCTCGTGGAAGAAATCGGTGAGTGCCTCGGCGACGACCGGGCCGACGCCTTCGACCGCCGACAGTTCAGCTTGGGCGTCATCACCGATCGCCGCGGCCTGCAGCGCCTCGATTGTACCGAACGCCCTCATCAAGTCCTTGGCGGTGACCGCGCCGACGTGGCGGATGCCGAGCCCGAACAGGAACCGTGCCGGGTCGAAGCCGATGCGTACGTCGATCGCGGCGAGGAGATTATCGACCGACTTCGCCTGCCAGCCCTCTCGCCCGACCAGTTCGTCGCGGTGCTTCTTCAAGCGGAAGATGTCAGCCGGGGAGTTGAGCCAGCCATAGCCGGCGAATTCGACGATACTCTTTTCGCCCAGCCCGTCGATGTCCATCGCGCCACGTGAGACGAAATGCTTCAATCGTTCGATCCGCTGTGCCGGGCAGATCAGCCCGCCGGTGCAACGGACATCGACCTCGCCCT
>JBKJMA010000240.1:0-9169 GCA_046596505.1 Sphingomicrobium sp. | reverse complement strand
CCGACAGCGGCCCAGAATTGCCAATACAGGTCGTGCAGCCATAGCCCACCAGGTTGAACCCGATCGCGTTCAGGTCCTCGGTCAGCCCGCTGGCGTCGAGATAATCGGTGACGACCTTGCTACCCGGGGCAAGGCTGGTCTTGACCCACGGCTTACGGGTCAGGCCGAGCGCGCGGGCCTTGCGCGCGACCAGTCCCGCCGCGACCAGAACCGACGGGTTCGAAGTATTGGTGCAGCTGGTGATCGCGGCGATGACGACATCGCCATTGCCAAGGTCGTGATCCGCCCCCTCGACGGCGACGCGCGGGTCGCTCGCCTTCTTGTAGGTCGTCTCCAGCTCCTCGTTGAAGCGGTCGTCGACATCGCGCAGCACGACCCGGTCCTGCGGGCGCTTGGGCCCCGCGAGCGACGGCTGGACCGAGGCCAGGTCGAGCTCGAGGCTGTCGGTGAACAGCGGCTCAGGCGCCGCGTCGTCGCGCCACATTCCCTGCGCGCGGGCATAGGCCTCGACCAGCGCGATCCGCTCGTCGTCGCGCCCGGTCAGCTTGAGATATTCGATCGTCCGCTCGTCGATCGGAAAGAAGCCGCAGGTCGCGCCATATTCGGGCGCCATGTTGGCAATCGTCGCACGGTCGGCCAGTGCCAGCGCCGACATTCCCGGTCCGTAAAATTCGACAAAGCTGCCGACCACGCCCTTGGCACGCAGCATCTGGGTGACGGTCAGCACCAGGTCGGTCGCGGTGATCCCTTCGGACAGCGCCCCTGACAGGCGGAAACCGACAACCTCGGGGATCAGCATCGACACCGGCTGTCCCAGCATCGCCGCCTCGGCCTCGATCCCGCCGACCCCCCAGCCAAGCACGCCGAGCCCATTGACCATCGTCGTGTGGCTGTCGGTGCCGACCAGCGTGTCGGGATAAGCGACCATCTCGCCCGACTGGTCGACCGAGGTCCATACCGTCTGCGCAAGGTTCTCGAGGTTGACCTGGTGGCAGATGCCAGTCCCGGGCGGGACGACCTGGAAGTCGGCGAAGCTCTGGCTGCCCCATTTCAGAAACTCGTAGCGCTCGGCATTGCGCTGATATTCAAGCGCGACATTGTCCTCGAACGCCTGCGGGGTGCCAAACTCGTCGACCATCACCGAGTGATCGATGACCAAGTGGACCGGGACCAGCGGGTTGATCTTCTTGGGGTCGCCGCCGAGGCTCTTCATCGCGTCGCGCATCGCCGCCAGATCGACCACTGCCGGCACCCCGGTGAAATCCTGCATCAGCACGCGCGCCGGGCGATACTGGATCTCGCGGCTGATCTTGCGCTCCTTTTGCCAGTCGACCATCGCCTGAAGGTCGTCGCGCGTGACCGTCACCCCGTCCTCGAAGCGCAGCAGATTCTCGAGCAGGACCTTCATCGAATAAGGCAGTCGCGACACATCGCCGAGCGCCGCGCCGGCCTTGGTCAGCGAGTAATAGCCATAACTCTTGTCCCCGACAGTCAGGGTCGAACGCGTCTTGAGGCTGTCCTGGCCGGTCGGAATCATGGCGTGCTACTCGCTTGGGCTCGAGGGATGGGTCGCCGCGCGCTTTAGCAATCGTTTCGCATCGCAGCAAAGGCTAGCTGGCTACCGCCCTGGCCTCGCCCTTTTCGTCGGCGCGCTCGTCCAGTTCCTCGTCGAGTTTCTCGACCTTGTCCTGGATATTCTCCTTGAGCTGGACGATCTCCTCCTCGTCGAGCTCCTCGATCCCCACCATCTCGTCACGCGCGCCTTTCATCGCGATCAGCAGCTCGTCGAGCTTGGCGTGCATCGCGACGTCACGGCGACGATCGTCGATCTCGCGCTCGGTCTGGCGGTTGAGCACCATCTGGGTCAGCGTGATCGCCAGGATCGACAGTGCCGCGGTGAGCAGGTCGGTCTTGAGGCCGAGCGCGAACCAGGCGAGGCAGAAGGCGATCACCCCGATCTGCATGTAGGGGTGCGCAAACAGGTTCGAGACCCATTCGGATACTTGACCGCCGATCTCGACGATCCGGCTTTTCCCTTTTCTCGACATCGCCTTGCAACGTCCCCCGCCCGCATCGGTTGCGTCGGCGTTACGAATCCTTCGTCAGATCCAGCCACGGCGGCGCATGTAGAGCCACGGCAACACACCGCTCATCAGCATGATGATCAGCGCCATCGGATAACCGTAGAGCCAGTGAAGCTCGGGCATATGGTCGAAATTCATGCCATAAATCCCCGCCACCAGCGTCGGCGGCAGGAACACCAGCGCCGCCCAGCTGAACAGCTTCATCGCCGCATTCTGCTCGATCGAGATCAGCCCCAGCGATGCGTCGAGCAGGAACGTCAGTTGCTCCGAAACGAAGCTCGAATGGTCGATCAGCGCGGCGACGTCGGCGGTCAGGCTGCCGACATGGCCGCGCTCATCGGCCAGCCGCTCGATCCTGCTCGTGCCCGACAGGAAGTGGATCAGCCGGCTGGTGCTGACCGCGGTCTCCCGGATCTTCGCCAGCAAAGACTGCGCCCGCCCGATCCGCGTCAGCAGCGCGGTCAGCCGCGCCGCCGGGATTCGCCGGTCCTCCATGTCCTTCTTGAAGATCTGCTGCGAAATTTTCTCGATCTCGGCGCTCGATCGTTCGAGCTCGTCGGCCAGCCGGTCGACGATCGCATCGAGCAGGCGGACGAACATCTGGCCGCCGTCGGTCGCCAGCTCGGGCTCGCGCTTCCAATGCTCCGCCAGCATTCGGAACGGCCGCGGATCGGCGTAGCGTACCGTCACGAGCTGCGTCTCGGTCAGGATGAAGCCGACCGGCGATGACGTCGGCTGGCCCTCGTCGATCCCGGTCAGCGTCGACAACGTCAGGTACAGCATCCCGCCGCGCTCATAGAGCCGGCTCGACGGTTCGATCTCGGCGAGGTCGTCGCGGGTCGGCACGTTCGACCCGATGAAGGTCTCGACCAGCTTCTCCTCTTCCCGCGTGGGTTCGAGCAGATCGATCCACGCGACATCGTCGGGAATGAGCGCCAGCGCACTCGCCTCGATCGGCGATCCGTCGCAATTGGGGCCGAACAGGCGGAGCATCGTCGCCCGTGTCGCCCGGCGCGCGATGATTGGCAAGCGCCGCGCGACGCCCTAGCCGTCGTTCATGACCCGCACCCGCGCCTGGCTGCCACCCCTGCTCCTGATGCTCGCCTCCGCCGCGATCCTGCTGGCGATGGGCCGCCCGCCGATCTGCGCCTGCGGCCGGGTGACGTTGTGGGTCTCGTCGTCGACCAGCCCCGAGACCAGCCAGATGCTCGCCGACTGGTATAGCGCGAGCCACATTGTCCACGGGCTGCTGTTCTACGCCGCGCTGTGGCTCGTTGCGCGCCGTTGGCCGGTCGAACGCCGCTTTTTTGTCGCGCTGGCGGTCGAGGCATCGTGGGAAATCGCCGAGAACAGCCCGTGGATCATCGACCGCTACCGCAGCGCGACCACCGCGATCGGTTATACCGGCGACAGCGTGCTCAATTCGGTCAGCGACATCATGATGATGGGGCTGGGCTTCCTCCTCGCGCGCCGACTGCCACTGTGGGCCGCGCTGCTGACGGTGGTCGTGCTCGAACTCGTCCCGCTCGCCATTATCCGCGACAACCTCACGCTCAACGTGATCATGCTGCTCCACCCCGTCGACGCCATCCGCACATGGCAGGCGGGGGCCTGAGGGAGTCGTTCACTCCCCCGAAAGATTGAGCCGTCATAGGGAGTTGCCATGACAATCGCCCGCCATTTTGCCGTCCCGCTGACCCTCCTCGCGAACCTCGCCATGACTGCCCCCGCGCACGCCGGAGAGGTCTTCGGCGGGGTCTACAAGCACGCCGTCGCTACGCCATTGAGTCTCGAAGGCGGGCGCGAGCAGGGGGTCGACTTCCAGCTCGGCTATCGCGACGGTCGCCTGTTCCCCGGGCTCGGACTCCAGCCCTATGCGTTCGGGGCGCTCAACAGTGCCGGCGACACCAGCTATGCCGCCGCCGGTCTCTCGTGGAAAATCGGCAAGACGCTGTTCGTCCGCCCCGGGCTTGGCATCGCCATTCACAATGGCTCGGCGGCAAAGTTCGATAGCCCCGACCGCATCGCCCTGGGCAGCCGCATCCTGTTCGAACCCGAGCTCGGCGTCGGCTATCGGCTGGGCGGCCGCTCCTCCATCGAAGCGCACTGGATCCACATGAGCCACGGCACGCTCGCCAGCGGCCAGAACCCGGGCATCGACAATATCGGCGCTCGCTTCAACCTCGGGCTCTAAATTCCCCGTAGCATCTTCAGATGTTGTCGCTCGACGGTCACCGCCGATGCCGCCACCGGGCGCAACGTCGGGCTGGTCCCGCGCGCCGCATAATCGCTGTGCAGCCGCAAGGCGACGCGGTGGAGCTCGCCCTGCTGGCTGCGATACGCTCGGTCGAAGTCCGGGCTGGCGCCAAGTCCGTCGAGCATCGCTTGGTGACGCGGCAGCAGCGCCGCCGAGGGCAACAGCCCCAGCCGCCGTCCGGCGAACGACAGTTGCGCCGCCATTCCGGTATGCCCGTCGATCATCATCCGGGCATAGTCGCGCACCCGCGCGTTCTGCGACCGGTTGAACGCCAGCCGCGACGCCTGCACCTCGAGCAGGTCGAGCGAGGCCGCCTGGGCCAGATATTCCGCGGCGGACAAGGGCCCCGGCTGGACCACTACCGGCGGCGGGACGACCCGCTCGGGCCGCGTCGCGCAGCCCGCGACGAACAGGGCAAGCGCGACTACCGCGCCGCGCATCAGCCGTGACAAGCGCATCGTCGTCTCCCTCAATCGAACCTAGCGCCCGAGCATCGCCTCGGGTCTGACCACCCGGTCGAACGTCGCCTCGTCGACCAGCCCCAATTCGAGCCCCGCCTCCTTCAGCGTCAGCCCCTTCTGGTGCGCCACCTTGGCGATTTTCGCGGCATTGTCATAGCCGATCTCGGGCGCCAGCGCGGTGACCAGCATCAGCGACTTGTTCATCAGCTCGGCGATCCGCGCCTCGTCGGCCTCGATCCCGTCGAGCGCGCGCTCGGTAAAGCTCTCCATCCCGATCGACAGCAGGTTGATCGAGCGGATCACGTTCGCCCCGATGAGCGGCTTGAACACGTTCAGCTCCATATGACCCTGAAGCCCCCCGATGGTCACCGCGACATGGTTGCCCATGACCTGCGCCGCGACCATCGTCAGCATCTCGCACTGGGTCGGGTTGACCTTGCCCGGCATGATCGAACTGCCCGGCTCATTCTCGGGTAGCTTGAGTTCGCCGAGCCCGCAGCGCGGCCCCGACCCGAGTAGGCGGATGTCGTTGGCGATCTTCGACAGCGACACCGCGATCACGTTCAGCACTCCCGACAGTTCGACCAGCGTGTCGTGTGCGGCGAGTTCGGCGAACTTGTTCGGCGCCGAAGTGAAAGCGAGCCGGGTGAGGTTGGCGACCTCTTTCGCGAATGCCCCGGCAAACCCCTTGGGCGCGTTGAGGCCTGTCCCGACCGCCGTCCCGCCCTGCGCAAGGCGGAGCAGCCGCGGCATGACCCCTTCGACCCGCGCGATATTGTCGGCCATCATCTGCGCATAGCCGGAAAATTCCTGGCCCAATGTCAGCGGGGTCGCGTCCTGCAGATGCGTCCGCCCGATCTTGACGATATGGTCCCACTGCTTGGCCAGCTGGTCGAGCCGCGCATGGATCGTGCGCAGCGCCGGCAGCAATTTCCCGACAACACTCCGCGCCGCAGCAATATGCAGCGCGGTCGGGAACGAGTCGTTCGACGACTGGCCCTTGTTGACATGATCGTTGGGATGGACCGGCGACTTGCCGCCTTTATTGCCCGCCAGTTGCTCGTTGGCGCGCCCCGCGATCACCTCGTTGGCGTTCATGTTCGACTGGGTACCCGACCCGGTCTGCCAGATGACCAGCGGGAACTGGCCGTCGAGATCGCCCCGCGCGACTTCCGCCGCCGCCTGCTTGACGAAACCCAGCGCGTGGACGATTTCGACCGGCATCCGCTCGCTCGCCCCGAACGGGAAGTTCTGGATCGATCGCTCGGTCTGCGCCCCCCAATAGCTGTCACCGGGAACGTCGATCGCCCCGAAACTGTCGGTTTCGCTGCGCATGCCGCTGGCCATTTTCACTATCCCCAAGCCGATGATCCAGCCGGGGCCTAGCGCCTGATCGTCGGTGGTGGAAGCGTCTCGCTGCCACCCGTGGCCGCGGCTTGATCCGCACAACCATGCTTTCACGCAGCCGCCGATCAGGCTAGCACCGCGCGATGCGCAACCGGTCGATCGTCGCCGCCCTAGGCCCCGCCCTGCTCCTCGCCGCCTGCGCCAGCGAGACCCCCGCGCCGATCTCGGCCCCGCTTCCGATCGGCCCGGCGCTGTCCGCCCACCAACATGGCCGCCTCCTCGGCCTCTCCGCGCCCGATCTCGGCGAGCTGTTCGGCGCGCCCTCGCTGCAGGTCCGCGAAGGCCCCGGCCTCAAGCTCCAGTACCGTGGCGGCGGCTGCGTCCTCGACGCCTACCTTTACGCGCCGCCAAGCGGGCAGGGGCTCGCGCGGGTAACCCACGTCGACACCCGCCTGCCCAGCGGCGCCGACACCGACCAGGGCGGCTGCGAAGCCGCGATCGAAGGTTCGCGCTAGAGCATAATTACTGGCATTTAGGGGCTATCGCATGCGCCACCGTAACGCCTCCGGCACTCAGCGCGGCTTGACGAATTTCAGCGTCATGCGGTCGCTTTCGCCGATCGCGAGGTAGCGGGCGCGGTCCTTGTCACCCCCCTCCAGCGTCGGCGGGAGGGTCCATACGCCGTTGGGGTAATCAGCCTTATCCTTGGGGTTCGCATTGACCTGCGATTCCGCGGCGAGGCGGAACCCTGCTGCGGTCGCCAGCTTCATGACGGTCGACCGTTTGAGATAGCCGCTCGACTTCTCCAGCTTGCTGTCGCGGCCTTCCGGCAGGCGGTGGTCGACAACACCAAGCGTGCCGCCCGGCTTCAGCATCTTGAAAAAAGCGGCGAAGACGCGCGGCGCGGTCTTGGGTCCGTCGAAGATCAGGTTATGAACGTTCCGAAAGGTCAGCACGACATCGGCGGAGCCCCGCACGACACTGTTCGTGCCGGTCGTGGTATCGATTGATGCCGCGGTCGCGCCGGCATAGCGGGCCCCGCCCACGGCAAGGAGCTTGGCAAGCCCGGCCTGCGCCTTGGGCGTGCTGCTGGCGAGCCCAATATAATGCCCTTTGCGGTGGAGCAGCGGCGCCAGGATCTCGGTGTACCAGCCGCCGCCCGGCGAATATTCGACGACGGTCTGTCCCGGCTTCACCCCAAAGAAAGTCAGTGTTTCGACCGGATGGCGATATTGGTCGCGCAACCGGTTCGCCGCGCCGCGATTGGTGTCGGCGACCGCCGCGACGACCGCGGGGTCGGCGCCGGCGGATCGCGCCGCGAGTGGCGTCGCGCACATCAGCGTAAGGGCAAAAGCGGCAAGGGTCGAACGGATCATGTCGGTCTCCGGCGGGTGAGAGCGGCAGACTACTGAAGAACGTTGGCAGGGGCAATAATAAGCAGACGCCGATGGCCGTGTACGCATTACGGGATAAGGCGTGTCAACGCCCACCCGGCCGCGTCGGCGAGCACAGGATCCTCGCTCGCGGCATACCCTTCGACCACCCCGATCAACTCCGGCTCCCCGCTATTCCCCGCCGCGATCAGGCAATTGCGCATCATTCGCGCCCAGCCGATGCGCTTGATCGGCGATCCGGCGAACATCTCGCGAAACCCCGCTTCGTCGAGGCTCAGCAGATCCGCCAGCGCTGGCGCCGCCAGTTCGGCGCGCGGCAGGAACGCCCGGTTGGCCTGTCCCGCCTCGGCAAAGCGGTTCCACGGGCAAACTGCCAGGCAGTCGTCGCAGCCATAGATGCGGTTGCCCATCGCGCTCCGAAACTCGGTCGGGATCGGCCCATGATGCTCGATCGTCAGATAGGAAATGCAGCGCCGCGCATCGATCCGGTGGGGCGCGGTGATCGCGCCGGTCGGGCAGGCGTCGATGCACCGCGTGCACGACCCGCAATGATCGCTCGCCGGCCCGTCGGGGACAAGCTCGAGGCTGGTCATCACGATCCCGAGGAACAGCCAGTTGCCATGCTCGCGGCTGAGCAGGTTGGTATGCTTGCCCTGCCACCCGATCCCCGCCGCCGCGCTGAGCGGCTTCTCCATCACCGGCGCGGTATCGACGAAGACTTTAAGCTGGCACCCCGTCTCATCGGCCAGCCACCGCCCGAGCGCCTTGAGCCCCTTCTTGACCGCCTTGTGATAGTCTCCACCCTGCGCATAGACCGAAATGCGCGCCCGATCGCCGGCTCCCGCCAGCGCCAGCGGATCGGTCGTGGGCGCATAGCTCATCCCCAGCGCGATCACCGACCGCGCCCCCGGCCACAGCCCGTTCGGCGAGGCGCGCTCGTCGGCCCGCGCCTCCATCCAGCCCATCCCGCCGTGGCGTCCGTCGGCGAGCCATTCGCGTAAACGAGAACCAGCGTCCGGCGCCGCATCCGCCGCCGCGAACCCGCACGCGACGAACCCGTACTCGGCGGCTTTTTCGCGGATGCGCTGCTCGATGCTCATTGTCATTTAACGACCATCCTTTACCAGACGGCGGCATGAGTGAAACCGCGTTCGCGCTCGCAGCGCACGATCTCGTCAAGGATTTCGGCGACAAGCGCGCGGTCGACGGGGTCAGCCTCGCCGTTCCCGCCGGCGCGATTTACGGCATCCTCGGCCCCAACGGTGCGGGCAAGACCACCACGCTCAGGATGATGCTCGGGATCATCGACCCATCGTCGGGCAACGCCAGCCTGCTCGGCCACAAGCGCCCGCTCGAGGCGGCGCGCCAGGTCGGCTACCTTCCCGAAGAGCGTGGTCTCTACCCGTCGATGCACGCCGCAGACGCGATTGCCTTCATGGGCGCGCTGCGTGGCCTCCCATTGCGCGAAGGCCGTCGCCGCGGCCGCGCGCTGCTTGAGGAACACGGCCTCGGCGCGTGGGCCGACAAGCCGATCCGCAACCTGTCGAAGGGCATGGCGCAGACCGTCCAGCTGCTCGGCACGCTGGTTCACAAGCCACGCCTCATCGTCCTCGACGAGCCCTTCTC
>JBKJMA010000199.1:0-8244 GCA_046596505.1 Sphingomicrobium sp. | reverse complement strand
CCGGCCGCAACCAAATTTTCGTAGGTGTCGGTGGCCGCGTTGAAGCCCTGCGTCTCGTCACCTTCGCGCATCAGATTGCCAGCAACGACGGCGCCGTCGACACCGGCATTCTGCGCGATCTGGCGCAGCGGGGTTTCGATCGCCTTGCGGATGATGTCGATCCCGCGGGTCTGGTCGTCATTGGCACCCTTGAGGCCGTCGAGCGCCTTGGTCGCGTAAAGCAAGGCCGTTCCGCCACCGGGGACGATGCCTTCTTCGACCGCGGCGCGAGTGGCATGAAGCGCGTCGTCGACGCGATCCTTGCGCTCCTTGACCTCGACCTCGGATGCGCCGCCGACCTTGATGACCGCAACACCGCCTGCGAGCTTGGCAAGGCGCTCCTGGAGCTTCTCCTTGTCGTAATCGCTGGTCGTGTTCTCGATCTGCTGGCGGATCGCTTCGGTACGGCCCTTGATCGAATCGTGATCGCCAGCGCCATCGACGATGGTGGTGTTGTCCTTGTCGATCGTGACACGCTTGGCGGTGCCGAGCATCGCGAGCGTGACGCTCTCGAGCTTGATGCCGAGGTCTTCGGAGACGACTTCGCCCTTGGTGAGGACGGCGATGTCCTCGAGCATCGCCTTGCGGCGATCGCCGAAGCCGGGAGCCTTGACCGCCGCGACCTTGAGGCCGCCGCGCAGCTTGTTGACGACGAGCGTGGCCAGAGCCTCACCCTCGATGTCTTCCGCGATGATCAGCAGCGGACGGCCCGATTGGACGACGGCTTCGAGGATCGGAAGCATCGCCTGCAGGTTCGACAGCTTCTTCTCGTGGATCAGGATATAGGGATCCTGAAGCTCGACCGACATCTTCTCGGGGTTGGTGATGAAGTAGGGCGAGAGATAGCCGCGATCGAACTGCATGCCCTCGACGACGTCGAGCTCGAATTCGAGACCCTTGGCCTCCTCGACGGTGATCACGCCTTCCTTGCCGACGCGCTCCATCGCCTCGGCGATCTTCTCGCCGACGACGGTGTCGCCATTGGCCGAGATGATCCCGACCTGAGCGATTTCCTTGGTGCCGGCGACCGGCTTCGAACGCGATTTGAGATCCTCGACGACCTTGATCACGGCGAGATCGTTGGTCTTCGAAGCGACTTCACGCAGCATCTGCGCGCCCATGTTCTCGAACTTGTCCTTGAGCTCGATTTCCTTGGCGACGGTGACGCCGTCCTTGGTGATGCGCGGCGCGCCGAACGACTTGTCGAGGACGACGTTGCGGCCCTTGGGACCGAGCGTGACCTTGACCGCGTCGGCGAGGATGTCGACGCCGCGCAGGATGCGCTCACGTGCGTCGCGGCTGAATTTTACGTCCTTGGCTGCCATGTTGGCTACCCTTTCTGTGTAAGTGAAACTTCACGATCATCGCTCATGTGAGCAATGGGAGGTCGACCGGCTGGTTAGCCGACGATCCCCAGAATATCGCTTTCCTTCATGATGATGAGGTCTTCGCCGTCGACCTTGACCTCGGTGCCCGACCATTTGCCGAACAGGATCTTGTCGCCGGCCTTGACCTCGAGCGGGTGGACGGTGCCAGCTTCGTTGCGAGCGCCGGTGCCGGCGGAGACGACTAAACCCTCCTGGGGCTTTTCCTTGGCCGTGTCGGGGATGATGATCCCGCCAGCGGTCTTTTCCTCGGCCTCGGTGCGACGCACGAGGACACGGTCATGAAGCGGCCTGAAACCCATCTTCCTGATATCCCTTTAATTGATTGAACCTGACGCTGGCACTCCCCGGATGAGAGTGCCAGCGATCCCGTGCATATGGGAAGGCGGCACAAAGAGGTCAAGCAATCGTTGTGCACTTCAGGTTCGATGGTCGCGAGGCCGTCGTGATTTTGAAGGAAAGACAGATGCGTTACGTGCGTTTCGCGCGTGCCTTGGCCGCGCTTGCCCTGCTCGGCCCGATCGCCGTGGTCGCGACGCCGGCGGCGGCCCAGGACACCCAGTATATCGGCGCCGGCCAATATCTCGGCGAGGGGCAGTCGAACCAGGCGCGCGCCGAGATGATCGACAAATTCGGTATCGCCGAACTGGCACCGGGCCAGTTCCGCTGGTCGGACACGATCCCGACGTCGGGCCAGACCAGGATCGTGATCAGCCTGACCGACCAGATGGGGTACGTCTATCGCGGCGACGAGTTGGTCGGCGTGACCACGGTGTCGAGCGGCAAGACCGACCACGAGACCCCGACCGGCGTCTTCCCGATTATCGGCAAGGAGAAAGTGCACCATTCGAAGACCTATGAGAATGCGCCGATGCCGTTCATGCAGCGGCTCAACAATTATGGCGTCGCGCTCCACGGCGGCAACAACCCGGGCTATCCCGCCAGCCACGGCTGCATCCGCCTGCCGATGAAGTTCGCCGCGCGACTGTTCGAGCTGACCCAAACCGGCAGTCCGGTCATTATTGAGGCGTAACGCTTTGCATTTCCCCGCAATCTTGGCATGGTCCGGAATATCCCGTCCATGCCGAGATCCGGAGCACCGCTTTTGAAACGCCAGTCGGCCGTCTTCGGCCTCGTTACCGTGATGTTGCTGTCCGCTTGCGCAATGGATCAACGGCAGGTCGCCGGGCCGCTTGCTCCGGCAGCCGCCGCCGAGCCGCGACCATGGGGCTGGGGCTATTCGGCGAAGGCCCGGGAAGAAATGGCGGCGACGTTCGGGGTCGCCAGCCTTGCCGCGCCGGATTCGCGGTGGGTCAGCGACGTGCCCGCGACCGGCCCGGTCAGGGTGGTGGTCAGCCTGTCGGACCAGATGGCGTGGGTCTATCGCGCTGACCGGCTGATCGGCGCGTCGACCATTTCGAGCGGCAAGAGGAACCATGAATCGCCGGTCGGCGAATTCCCGATCCTCGACAAGCAGGTGTTTCACCGTTCCAACCGCTACAGCGCCGCGCCGATGCCGTTCATGCTGCGGCTCAATCGCTATGGCGTCGCGCTGCACGGCGGCGTGGTGCCGGGCTATCCGGCGTCGCATGGCTGCTTCCGGCTGCCGATGAGCTTTGCCAAGAAACTGTTCGCGACCGTGTCGCGCGGTGACGTCGTCTACGTCGAGGGCTAAGCCCTAGCCAGTCGCGGGGGCAGCAAGCCCGAGATCCTCGCGCCGTGTCCACCGCACGATCATCAGCAGCGCAACGATGGCAAGCCCGAGCGCGAGTCCGGCCCAGATCCCCTGCCCCGCCCAGCCGCGGCGGAACGCAAGCCAGGCACCGGCGCCGATGCCGATCCCCCAATAGCCGAACAGCGCAAAGAACATCGGCACGCGCGTGTCGTGGAGCCCGCGCAACATCCCCGCGCCGACCACCTGCGCCCCGTCGACCACCTGAAAGACAGCGGCGATGGCGAGGAAGTTGACGGCGAGGTCGATGACCCGCGCATTGGCCGCATTGTTTTCAAGGAACAGGGTGACGAGCGGGCGTGGTTCAAGCCACAGCAGCCCCGCCATCGCCGCCATGAACCCGACCCCGAGCAGCCATGCGGTCCAGCCGGCGCGGGTGATCGCGGCGCGGTCGCCGCGGCCAAGCGCGAAGCCGACGCGGATGGTCGCCGCCTGCCCCAGCCCGAACGGTACCATGAAGCTCAGTGCCGCGATCTGCAGCGCAACGGCGTGGGCGGCGACCGATTCGGCGTCGATCAGCCCCATCAGGAATGCCGCCGCACCGAATACCGCGCCCTCGAAGCTCATCGCCAGCCCGATCGGCAGCCCCAGCTTGACCAGTGCCCCGAAGCGCGGCCAGTCCGACCGCCACCACCGCCCGAACAAATGGAAGCGCGCGAACTGGCGGTCGGTGAGCAGCACGGCGGCCAGGGCCAGGGCGAGCACTGCCCAGACGATACTGGTCGCCATTCCGCCGCCGATAATGCCCAGCGCGGGCAGCCCGAAGTGGCCGAAGATCAGCGCCCAGCCAAGCAATGCGTTGAGGCCGATGCCGACGGCGCTGATCGCCAGGATCCAGCCCGGCCGCTCGAGCGCCGAGAGGAAGTTGCGCATCACCTGGAACAGCAGGAACGGCAGCGCGCTCCACATATAGCCGCGCAGGAAACGGCCGGCGTCATGCGCCAGGCTCGGCTCCTGACCGAGGCTAAGGATCAGCGGCTCAGCGTTCCACAACACGAGCCAGATCCCCAGCGAGAGTAGCACCGCCAGCCACAGCGCCTGGCGAAAGGTGCGGCGGACCTGGCGGACACTGTGCGCGCGGCGGCCCAAGGCGGTCGCCATCATCGGCGACGAGGCGGTGATCAGCCCGATCCCGAACAGCAGGAAGGCGAAGGTCAGGTTCAGCCCCAGCGCCGACGCCGCCAGCGCATGTGGCCCGAGCCACCCCATCAGCACGACGTCGGTCGCCTGGATCAGCGCCATCGTCAGGTTCGACAGGATCAGCGGCCAGGCGAGCACGAGCATCGCCCGAAACTCGGTGCGCCAGGGGTGGGAAGCGGACATGAGCGGGGTCATGCGGGGCGGCGAATATTTGCGCAACACCCCCGTTCGCGAGAGCAGCAATCCGCGAACCTTCGCTAGCCGCTCGCAATCCCCGCCTTGCTCGGCTAGCAGCGGCTGGCGATTTGCGAGGGACACAAGATGCGGTTGGTACGGGCGATCTGGCGGCTGATAGTCGGGGTCAAGGACGTCCTCGTCCTGATTTTCATGATGCTGTTCTTTGGCGCGATCTATGTCGCCCTGTCGGCCGGGCCGCCGCCGGTTCGCGACGGGGTGCTGACGCTGGCGCTGACCGGCACGGTGGTCGAGCAGCCGTCGAAGCCCGATGCCACCGCGCTGCTCTCGGGACAATCGGGCCGGGTCAAGGAATATGCCCTGCGCGACCTCGTCGCGGCGCTCGATGCGGCCAAGAACGACGACCGGGTCAAGGCGGTCGCGCTCGACTTCGACGGCTTCCTTGGCGGCGGCGAAGCGGCGATGGGCGACCTCGGCGCGGCGGTGTCGCGGGTCAAGGCGGGCGGCAAGCCGGTGATCGCCTATGCCACGGGCTACACCGACGACAGCTATCAGGTCGCGGCGCATGCCTCGGAGATCTGGCTGAGCCCGTTCGGAACGGTCGGACTGATGGGCCCGGGATCACAGAACCTCTACTTCAAGGGGCTGCTCGACAAGTTGGGGGTGACCGCCAACGTCTATCGCGTCGGGACCTACAAGTCGGCGGTCGAGCCGTTCATCCGCAGCGACATGTCGCCCGAGGCCAAGGCCGCGGCACAGGCACTGGGCGGGGCATTGCTCGAGAATTGGCGCGACGACGTGGTGAAGGCGCGACCGGCGGCGAAGGTCGATGCCTATATGAAGGACACGGCGGGCGCGGTGGCGGCGGCGGGCGGCGACCTTGCGCTGGCGGCGCGCAATGCCGGGCTGGTCGACCAAGTCGCCGACCGGCGCGCATTCGAAGCGCGGCTGGCGAAGCTTGGCGGCGAGGATGAGAAGGCCCGGACCGGTTACCGCACGATCCGCCTCGACAGCTATGTGAAGGCGATGGTCGACCGCAATCCGCGCGGGCCGATCGGGATCGTCACGATTGCCGGGACGATCGTCGACGGCAAGGCGCCGCTCGGTACCGCCGGCGGCGACAGCATCGCCGCGGCAATCCGCAAGGGGATCGCCGACGACGATGTGAAGGCGCTGGTCGTGCGGGTCGATTCGCCGGGCGGGTCGGTGATTGCGTCCGAGCGGATCCGCCAGGCGCTGCTCGCGGCCAAGGAGAAGAATCTGCCGATCGTCGTGTCGATGGGGTCGGTGGCGGCGTCGGGCGGATATTGGGTCTCGACCCCGGGCGATTATGTCTTTGCCGAACCGTCGACAATCACCGGATCGATCGGGGTGTTCGGGATATTGCCGAGCTTCCAGGGGACGCTGCAGAAGCTCGGGGTTGGCGCCGACGGGATCAAGACGACCCCGTTGTCGGGCGAACCCGACCTGTTCCACGGGCCGTCGCCCGAGGCCGCGGCGCTGATCCAGGCGGGGGTCAATTCAATCTATTCGCGCTTCCTCGGGATTGTCGGCGCGGCGCGGCACAAGAGTCCGGCCGAGATCGACAAGATCGCGCAAGGGCGGGTGTGGGACGGCGGGACCGCGCGCCAGCTCGGGCTGGTCGACGGCTTCGGCGGGATGGCCGAGGCGATCGGCAAGGCGGCCGAACTCGCCAAGCTCGGCGACGAGCGCGGCGTGCGCTACCTCGAGCGGCCGGCGAGCTTGCAGGAAGCGGCGATGGCGGCACTGGCCGGAAACGACGACGAGGATCGCGGGACGACCGACGCCTTCGCCGGCCTGGCGCCGTCGCCCGCCGCCGAGATCGAGCGGGCGCTCGCCGAAGTGCAGCAAATCATGGCCGGGCCATCGGTCCAGGCGCGCTGCCTCGAGTGCGGGCCGAGCAGTTCGGCGGCGGTGACGCGTGACGCGCCGCCCGGGATGTTTGCACTGGTGCTGCGCTGGCTGTGGTCCTGATTCGGGCAGCGATCGAGGCCGACGCCGCCGCGATCGCCGCGATCTACGCGCCGTTCGTCGAGACCAGCCAGGCGACGTTCGAGGAAGTGCCGCCGGACGCCGCCGAAGTGGCGCGGCGGGTGCGCGGGACGGGCATCGCCTACCCGTGGCTGGTCGCGGAGGAGGCGGGCGCGCTGCTCGGCTATGCCAGCAGCGGCTATTTCCGCCAGCGCTCGGCCTATCGCTGGGCGGTAGAAACCGGCGTGTATGTCGCGCCCGGCAGCCATCGGCGCGGCGTCGCACGGCGGCTGATGAGCGCGCTTCTGGTGCAACTCGAGCGCGCCGGATTCGTCACCGCCATCGCCAGCATCTCGCTGCCCAACCGGCCAAGCGTCGCGCTCCACGAGAACCTCGGCTTCACCCTCGCCGGAACGATTCGGGCGCCCGGCTACAAGCTCGGCGAGTGGATCGACATCGGCTATTTCCAGCGCGACCTCGCGGCGCGCACGGTGCCACCGCGGGAGCCGGAGCCGGTCAGCTAGGGTCGGCGGCGGCGCTTGCCGGTGAGCGGGAGCAGGACGAGCGCGAGCACGGTGGTGAGCAACGTCAGCAGCCCGAAGCCGACGATCCACGGATTGTGGGTGTTCTCGCGGCTGCCCAGATCCATGATGTGGAGCCCCCACATCCAGTCGTAGAAGCGCCAGAAGCGGGTCCGCGTCGCAATCACCGCCCCGCTGTCGGCGGCGACGAAGAAATGGGCGCCGTCGCTCATCGTGATGGCGAAGGCCGGACCCTTGCGGCGCAGGTCGAGCGGCGGACGGGCGGAGTCGATCGCCTGGGTCGAGACGATGCGCGCCGTGCCACGATAGCGCGCGGTAAATTCGCGGACGGCATCGGCAGGAGTGAGGTTGGGCAGCAGCGCGCCGGTCGCGGGATCGGCCAGCATCGAGCCACCTCCGGCAAATTGCGCGACCCAGCGTGGTCCGGCGGCACGCGGCTCGATCGCCAATACGGTCAGCCGTCGCCCGCCGAAATCGGGAACGACCGGCGTCGCCGACAAGGTGAACGGCGCGGCGGGAGCGAGCAGCGCGCTGCCGCGAACCTCGTCGATCGGCTTCCACACCATGACGACGCCGCTCAGCGTCCAGAACAGCATCGGCACGCCGATCAGCCAGCCCAGCCAGATATGATATTTCCGCAGGCTGGTACGAACGTGGGTGCGGGTGATCGTCAAATGTGGATCGGCTTGCCTTGCACCGCCATCGCCGCTTCCTTCATCGCCTCGGCGTGGGTCGGGTGGGCGTGGCTGGTGTAGGCGATGTCTTCGGATGTCGCGCCGAACTCCATCGCGATGCAGGCTTCGGCGATCAGCACTCCGGCGAGCGACGAGATGATCCACACGCCGAGCACGCGGTCGGATTTGGCGTCGGCGATGATCTTGACGAAGCCATCGGTGTCGCGGTTGGTCTTGGCGCGGCTGTTGGCGATGAACGGGAATTTGCCGACCTTGATCTCGGTCGCCTCGCGCGCCTGCTCCTCGGTCAGGCCGACACCGGCGATTTCGGGCATGGTGTAGACCACCGACGGGATCACCGCGTGATTGACGATGCCGGTATGGCCGGCGATGTTTTCGGCGACCGCAACGCCCTCGTCCTCGGCCTTGTGGGCGAGCATCGGGCCGGGGATGACGTCGCCGATCGCCCAGACGCCGGGGACCGCGGTGCGGAAGTCATGGTCGGTATCGATCTGGCCGCGGGCGTTGAGCGACAGCCCGGCCTT
>JBKJMA010000186.1:0-3130 GCA_046596505.1 Sphingomicrobium sp. | reverse complement strand
CCTTCGCCGGACCGGTCGAGATGACGAGGGCGACGGCCGACCCCGGCGCAACGCTCGCGCCGGCGGCCGGGTTCTGGCTGATCACGCTGCCCGCAGGCACCGTGGGGCTGCTGCTCTGGGTGACAGTGCCGACGGCGAGGCCCGCACCGGTGATCGCCGTCGTTGCGGCAGCCTGCGTCTGGTTGACAACATTGGGGACCGTGACGTTGGAGATCACGGGAGTGCCGGTCACCAGCCAGGTCAACGCGGGTGCGTTGAACGGCACCGTCCGATCCTGCCGAATGGTGACAACGTCTGCGCTGGTGACCGTGGAATTGGCCGCGAGGTTGCCGAGAGTGGCGGAGCCTTTGACAACCACCGTCGCGGGCGAACTGCTGGTCACGCTGACCGCGGCCGCGTTCAGCGCGGGCGTACCGTTCTGCACCACGACGCGGTACGAAAAGTCGAAGGTCGTCCGGCCGGTGCGGACCGTGCTGACCAACTGCGTGCCGGACACGCTGGCGGCGGCGACGGCGTCAAGCTGCGGAACGAAGAGCCCGACCCATCCGATCAGTGCAAACACCAAGCCTTGAAGCCAGCGGAATTTCGACATGTCGATGACCCTCTTCCCTGTCAGTCGTGACCGCGCGGTCATGTCCGCGCAGCGATGGATGGACAATCCGTGAAGGACGGCGAGCCGCGACTCAAGATTCCGACTCGGCCGATCCCGGTCTCAGATCGACGATTTGCTCTTGCGCGCCGATCTGGACCGGCCCCGCAACATCGCCAATAGCAACCCGGACGTCAGGAGCGCGATAGTGCTGGGCTCCGGCACTGCTGCGACCACAGGCGTCGTGAAGCCTCGATCCAGTGTGGCGAAGGTATTCGGGTCAATGACTTCGAACAGCGAGCCGCCGGGAGTCGAATTGCCGCCGAAATCCACGAGCACCCGGAACGACCCCAAGCTCTGCCCGGGGTCGATCCCGGAGCTCAAGGCCAGCCAGTCAAAGTAGCCGTCCTGAGGCAAGCCCGGGTCCGGCTGGATGGCGAGCGGATCCCAGTTCGCGGGCGCCGAGACGAGCTGCAGATTGCTGAAGAGCGCTCGGTCGAAATAGATCGTGAACTCGCCGATCGTGGTCGCGAGCGAGTCGTTGGCGACCGAGAAGTCGTACTGCCAAGTGACCCCGGACACCAGATTCAGGTCGTATCGCACCGTCGTCGCGTGGCTCGGCATGGCTGTCGCCACGCCGAAAACTACGAACACGACCCAATTCTTGAGCGCGCCACTCCATCGCATGGTGTTCCTCTCGTTGCAGCCTCAAAGGATTCTTGCACGCGAAAATTCGAGCATCAATGGCGATGTGTCATCGTCCGGGCATCACCCCCCGGTTCGGGGGCGCGATGAACCCGCGGTGGCGCTTCGCGACTGAGGGAGAACACTTGGCGCATTCGCGCCGGTTCGGTGCTAGCGCCCGACACATTCCTCTCAAAGCCGAGGTGATGAAGCGGCAAGCGACGTAGCATCGCCGGTCGTACCGCGGCGATCTTCTCTGATTCCTCGCGACCTCCAGACCACTCACCCTCGCACGTGGACACGATGAACAACCGGCTGCGATCGATGGAAGTCAACTTCGTAGTCAGCAGCAACCCTTCGGTCGCGGCGTGACCGTGCGCGAAGCGCCCGAACCAATGCGCACGATCGGACGATCGGCGAAGTTCGGGGCGCTGCTCGTTCTTGCTGGTTGCGCGAGCGGACCTGCGACGGCGCCCTCGTCACAGGGATCCGCCGTGGCCCCGACGGTTGACGTTGTGCCGCCGCACGCCGCTTCGGCGCCGGCTGCCGCGGCGAGCTCGCCCGCCGAACTGCGAACCGCTGCAGCCGGGACACTCGCGGTCGAGCGCCAATGGCTCGCGGCGTGGTTCAAGGGAACGCCGGTCGTGATCGCCCAGCGTCCGAACGGCGCCGTGATCGTTGAGGTGCCGCGCGAATTCTGCTTCGAGGCCGGGCGCGACGCGATCAAGCCGGCACTCGCGGCCGTGCTCGACAAGGTGGCGCAGTCGGTGCGCCGCACGGCGATCGCCGAGCTCCATCTCATCGCGGCACCCGACGATACCGGCGGCAATCCGGCGCCGCTGGGCTTGCGGCGAGCAACGCGCGTCTACGACTTCCTGCACGCGCGCGGCGTCCCGGAGGCCCGGCTGACCAAGCCTTCGGCGACCCGCGGCACGGCGGTGCAGCTGCGCATCGAGGCGGCGTCGCCCGCCTGAGGCGGCTCGGTTCGACGACCCGAACCTCGGCCGCCGATCTACTCGGTCTGGGGGCCCCAGGGCAGCATCATCGCCAGCCACAGCAGCCGGTCGAACTCGGGCTCGAAGCGATCGACGATCGCCTGCGGGTCGGCGCACAGCGCCTCGTCGGTGATGAGCCCGAACTGGACGCCCCCGCCGTACGACAGGATGCTGACGCCGACGCCGATCTCGCCCGAGGCCGGCACCCAGAACATCGTCTGGCGCAGGGTCGAGCCGCACAGGGTGAGCGGCACTGGCGGGCCCGGCACGTTGGTCATCACCGCCGTCGCCTTCTTCGCGAACAGGCCGAGCAGCGCGTCCTGGACGCTTTGCACCATCTGGCCGGCGACCGCGAGCACCGCGAAGGCGAGCAGCGGCTGGTAGCTCGACTTCAGCTCGCCCATGCGCGCGCGCACGGCGGCGACGCGCGCGACCGGATTGGCGATGCCGATCGGCAGCACCAGCGGCGCCAGGCCGAAGCGGTTGCCAAGCTGCCAGGCCTGGTCGAGCGGGCGCAGGTTCACCGGCACCATGGCGCGGATCTCCTTGCCCGCGGGATCATCGCCACGGTCGCGCAGCCAGGCGCCGATCGCGCCGGCGACGCAGGCGAGCAGCACATCGTTGATCGAGCTGCCGAGCGCGAAGCCGATCGCCTTGACGTCGGCGAGCGGGATCGGCTCGCCCCAGGCGACTCGCTTGGCGCCGCTCGGGCGGCCCTTGAGCAAGGTTGGCGAGTCGTCGGCCATCAGCGCCATCGCGGCGACGTCGCGCATCACCCTGGCGCCGAGCCTCGCTCCCGCTAGGGCGCCGGCGATCCCCTTCTGCGGATCGTCGAGCAGCTCGAGCGAACGGTCGAGCGACA
>JBKJMA010000140.1:0-7558 GCA_046596505.1 Sphingomicrobium sp. | reverse complement strand
TCAGTCGACGAACTGATGGGGCGGGTTAACAACGGGCTCGCGGCGATGTTCACGATGATGAATTCGGCACGGATCAACGTCGGCAGCCAGGGGCCGCAGATTGCCGAGCGGGCGTTGCAGGCGGGGCGGGGTTATGCCCGCGACCGGGTCCAGTCGGCGCGTGCCGGATCGCCCGACAAGCGCCCGGTGGCGATTGTCGAACATCCGGACGTGCGGCGGATGCTGTTGCGGATGCGCGCGCTGACCAACGGCGCGCGGGCGCTGACCTATTATGCGTTCGGCGAACTCGATCGAAAGGCCGGGGGCGACGTGGCGGCGGGTTACCGCGCGGAAGTGCTGATTCCGCTGGCCAAGGCATGGGGCACCGATATCGGCTGCGAGGTCGCCAGCCTCGGCGTGCAGGTCCACGGCGGGATGGGCTATATCGAGGAAACCGGTGCTGCCCAGCACCTGCGCGACGCGCGCATCGCGCCGATTTACGAGGGCACGAACGGCATCCAGGCGGCGGACCTCGTCGGGCGCAAATTGAGCCTCGAAAACGGCGCGGCATTCGACCTGCTGATCGCCGACATTCGCGCCGAGATCGCCGATCCGCGGCTGGTCGCGCTGGCCGACGCGGTCGAAGCGGTGGCGGCGACGCTGCGCCGGTCGGGGGCGGACGATCGGCTCGCCGGAAGCTACCCGTTCCTGACGATGTGCGCGGTGCTGGTCGCGGGCTGGCTGATGGAGCGGATGGCGCGCGCGACCCCGGGCGCGGATGCGTTCGAGCAGCGCACGCGGGCCGCGGCCGTTTACTTTATCGCGGCGATCGTGCCCGAGGCAATCGGCTTCGCGGCGGCGGCAAGCGGGGGAGCAGCGGTGCTTTACGCGGTTCCGGCGGAAGCCTTGGGTTAGGCTTTTTCGCCCTCGACCAGATCGGCCGGCTCGATTCCCAGCCGCCTCATGCGGTCGCGGATCGCGGGCCATTCGGTGGTGATGAACTGGTTTCGCTCGCTGTCGCGCAAGCGCGCGCAAGCGCCGCTGGCGACGAACATGCCAATCCCGCGTTTTACCAGCACTAGCCCCTCGTCCTGAAAACCCTGGTAGGCCTTGGCGACGGTCAGCGGGTTGGCGCCCTGTTCGGCGGCGAGCGCACGGACCGAGGGCAGCGGGTCGCCGTCGCTGTACCGACCGGCGAGGATCGCGTCGGCAATCACTTCGCGCAGGCGGACATAGACCGGCTTGTCGGAACTGGAGTGGAGCGTCATGCTGTCATAATACAGCACGGCGCACGAAACGCAAGCAAGTCAGTTGGTTGGGCCGACCCAGCGGCGGACAAGCTGGCTCATCTCGGGGCGCGGGCGTTCCTCGAGCGGGCGGCCGGGCGAGCCCAGGAACAGGAAGCCCGCGATCCGCTCGCCCGGCGCGCACAGGTTGTGGCGAACGAATTCCGAATAGGTCGGCCAGCCGGTGACCCAGCCGCCGACATAGCCGAGCGCGGTCGTCGCGGTTAGCAGGTTCATCGCCACCGCGCCGGCTGACAATTCCTGTTCCCACAGCGGGATCTTGTGGCCGGCAATCGGGGCGGAGACGAGCACGACGAGGCTCGGCGCCTGGTGGGCGAATTCGATCGCCTGGTCGCGCTTGGCCATCCGTCCGTCGGGATCCTCGACCTCGAGCGCGTGAACCAGCATCTCGCCGAGCGCGGCGCGCTGGTCCTCACCGACGATCACGAACCGCCACGGGACCAGCTTGCCATGATCGGGCGTGCGCGCGGCGATGGCGAGGATCTGGTCGAGTTCGGCCTCGCTCGGTCCCGGCGCGACCATTTCGCGCGGCTTGCCCGAGCGGCGCGTGGCGAGCAGGGCGAGCGTCGAGGAGCGATCGTTGAGCATCGTCGCCCTCTACGGTTTGCCGAACGACCGGGCAACATCTCCGCGAGAACAACGCATCGTCGCACCATTTGGCGCGCGATCAACGCATCGACGCACCATTTGGCGCGCGATCAACGTATCGTCACACCAATCCATTGCGATGGACGCGATCGGACCGTAGCACAGGAGCTGTCGATGTCCGCCAGTCCTGCCTCCTTCGCCGTCTTGGGATTATCGCCCGGTGCCGACCGCGCCGCCGTCGACCGCGCCTATCGCGCGCTGATGAAGCGTCACCATCCCGACCTCGGCGGCGATGCCGAACGCGCGGCGGCGATCAACCGCGCCTATGCGGAGATCACCCGGCCCGGCGTGACGGCGCCGGCGCCGGTGATGGCCGGCCCGGACCTTGCGACCGCGATGTACGACCGGCGCATTGAACTTCGCCGGCGCGCGGCCACCCGCCGCATCCGCCGCCGGTCGCGCTGGCCGTGGTGGCTACTCATCGCCGCGCTGCTTGGATTTGTCTGCTGGACCAACCGCGAGGCGCTCGCCGATCTCGCGTGGACGCTGCAGTGGCGCTATTTCCAGCCCGCCGCGCAAACCGGCGTGCGCGAGGACGAGGCGGCGGCTAGCAACGACGCGGGAAATGCCCATTTTAGCGCGACTCCGGTGAGCGAGACGGCGATCCGGGCGGCGCTGACAGAAACCCGGGCCGCGATCGCGCGGGGCGGCATCGGCGCGGTCCGCGACGCCAGTTCGCTTTGTTACCAGCGGTTCGCCAGCCAGCCCTCGCTCGCCGGTTTCGACCGCTGCGTCGCGATCGACGATGCGGTACTGTTCGTCGCCGGAGCGGTCGCGGCCGACCGCGGCGGGTTCGGCGCGGCGTCGCTGACCGCCCGCCAGCTCGCCGCGGGACGGCTGCTGGCGGGCGATTTCGACATGATCGAGGAACGGCTCGACCGCGTTCGCGCGCGTACCCTGCATGCGCTCGAGCCAGCCCCGGGGGTGGTTGCGCTGTCGCCGGTTTCATCCGACTTCGGCAATAATGCCGTGCCCGCGCCGCAGCCGGGCAGACTGAACGGCGCAACCGCGCTCTAGCGCGTTTTGACCGAGTGGCCGGGCTGGGCGGCGCGGCGCTCGAACTGCACGCCGATCATGCGGCACCGCATCAGCGCCTCGCGCGCTTCCTGCGACAGGCGTTGCGGTGGTTTGCTCAGGAATGATAGCAGCCCGCGCCTCGCTGTGTGGACGTGCGGGCCGAGGTCGCGGCCGAGCCTTTCGGCGTCCGTGAGTGCGCCGCTGAGCGAGGCGGGCAGCGCGTAGCCGCGAATGGTCAGTGGGCTGCGGCCGTCGGCGGCAATTCCGCGCAATAATTCGGAGGCGACGAGGACGCGCGCCAGGGTCGGGTCGTTGGGCGGATATTCGGCTCGCTGAAGGATTTCGCGCAATCGTCTTGCCCAGTCGGTGCCAAGATCGTGCAGGCCTTTGACAAGCTGGCGATAATGATCGTCGACCGCGGTCCGCTCGGCTGGTGAAAAACCACTCATGCAGGCGGCGTTAGCGGTTTAGCGGCGGATCGTCACGAGCCCAGCGACGACTGGCCGAGCGGCTTTTGATCGGTGGCCGGTGCCCCCGCATCGAGCACGCTGTTAATCGGTGAACCGCCGGGCGTGGGGCGTGGCTTGCTCAGCGCCGCCTCGACCGCGGCGCGGGCCTGCGGGGTAAAGTGGAGGTTGACGCGGCCGTTGGCCTGCTGCGTGACCGGAAGCCCGCCCGCCTGGACCGTCGCGACGGCGGGCGAGGCGTGGCTGGCGGTCGGTGTGCCGGCGGCGACGTAGGCGGCGTGGGCCGACAGGGCAGCGCTGCGCAGCATGTCGGCGCTGGCTTCGCGGCCGCTGTAACGCTGGACGAACGCGCCCGGCTGGCCCCAGCCGCCGTTCCAGCGATAGAACAGGTGCGCGCCGATCACGTCGGTCTTGGCCAGCGTGCCCGCCCACGTCGGGAGGACATAGTTGGCGTGATAATGGGTGGCGTTGCCGACTTCGCCGACGACCACGCCGCCAAGCGCGGCAGCGGCGACGCGGCGGGCGCGGTCCCAGCCGGCTTGGTCGGGGCGGCGATCGAGCGAGCCATCGCAAGTGAAGGTAAACTGGCAACCGGTGGGCCGGGTCGCGCCTTGATAGACGACGCCGCAGACGCTCGCCGGGAAGGCCGGGTGGCGCACGCGGTTGAGCACGACCTGTGCGACCCCGCGCTGGCCCTCGTCGCTCTCGTTGCCGGCTTCGTAATAGACCGCCTGCGACAGGCAGGTCAGCGCGGCATTATGCGCGGCAAGGCTGGCGCGCCCGATCGAGAACGGCGCGGCGGCGGGGCCGGCGGCGGCGCTGACCGGGATGTCACGGTTGATCTCGACCGCCTGCTCGGGGGCGACCGCCTGAACCGTCATGTCGGGTACCGCCGGTGGCGGAGCGACTTGGGCGGCGTTCGGTGGTTTCGGCGGGGTGCCGTGAGAAGCTGTGTTAAGAATGCTGGCCATCGCGGCGGCGCTGAACGCCAGCGCGCCAAGGGCAAGCGCGGCCTCGCGCGGATAGGCACGGGCCAGCCTGAGCGGCTTCTTGTATATCAGCGATACCATGAGGCGACTGATATAGGCATGTAACACGCCGCGATCAAGTTATAGCGCAAGTCATTGATTTTACTTTTTGTTCATCCACACGAGGAGGGGCTTCATCGGCAACAGCCAGGCCAGTCCTGCAATGAGGTAGAACAGGCTCTGACCCCAGATCGGCCAAGGCGCGATGCGATTGGCGAAGGCGACGACAATCAGTGCGAGCAAGCCGATCAGTGCGAGGATGGTGAACAGCCCAATCAGGGTGCGGCCGCTTCGGGTCATGAGAACTCCAATAGTCCGTCGGGTGAGGCAAAGGCGTCGAGCCGCACATCCCACGAATCGGGAACGAGCGGTTCGTCCAAAAGCTGCATCGCCCAGCCGACCCCGATGATCTTGGCGCCTTGGTCGCGAAGTGCGGGGAGGGCGCGGTCATAATGGCCACCGCCCTGACCGATGCGATTGCCGTGGCGGTCGGCGGCGAGCAGCGGGACGAGGATGAGGTCGGGCTCGACCACTTTCGCGTGGTGCGGCGGCTGAACCCCGCCGACCGGGCAATCCTCGGCGCAAGCGCCGGAGCGGAAGACCATCGGCGAGGTCGCGCTGGCGAAGGCCGGGCAGGCGGTCGTGATCAAGGCGTTCCCGGCGTGCCACAGCAGCATTTGCGGATCGATCTCGCTACCGCGCGCGGCATAGCCGGCGATGACACTCGCGTGTTTGGCCCAAGGCCAGATGATGTCGGTGAGCTTGGTTTGCAGTTCGGTCCGCTGATCCAGCGTCAAGCCTGAGACGAAGGCATTGCGCCGCGCGCGCAACTGCTTGCGGAGATTGGCCTTGGCGGCGGCGGATGGGGTAAGTGACGGGACCACAAATGCCGTTTGCAGGAAATCCTCTGACGCCACAAACGTCAGGTGGGGACCAGATAGACCGGACCAGGATCCGGCCAGGGCCAGCCCCCTAGGATATTGAATCGCCTCAGGGATGTCCGAAGCTCGTACGAAGCAGTACCCGTCGAACCCTATCTACTCCTTCGGACCGTCTTTCTCAAGGGAATCCGCAAGTTGCTCGAGCCGCTCGGCGAGTCTCACGACGCGTCCCGTCAGCGCGGGGTCGGGAGCGGCGCCCGGCTCTTCGGTGCGATTGTCGATGATCTGGTCGGCCAGCAGCAACGAGGCGAACAGCAATTGGCGCGATTCGGACAGGACGCCGAGCCCGGCAAGCGCCTCGCGGCTCTTGCCGTCGACCAGCAGCGCGGCGTGGCGCAGCGTCTCCTCCTCACCAGTGCGGCAGGCGACGCGGTAGGAGCGGCCGGCGATGTCGAGATCAACCTCGGCCACCTAGCGCGCTCCTGCAGCGCGGATCATCGCGTCGAGTTCCTCGACCACGCCGCGGACCTTGGCGCGCAGCTGCTGGTCGCGATCCTGTCCGGTGCGCAGCGTGGCAGAGGTGCGCTCGATCCGGTCGAGCGCCCGTTCGGCACGGCTGAGGGCATCGGCGAGGGTCGTTTGATCCATGGATTGAAAGCCTACGCGGGTTAAATCCGACCGGCAAGCGGGAGCGAAGGTTGACGCTCCACGGCCGAGCGACAATAGGCACCGATCTATCGGCCACCCGGCGTGGGCAGCGGCCACTTAACGAGGTGCCCATGCAGCCGACCCAACGCCGACTCGCCAATGCGATCCGGGCACTCGCCATGGACGCGGTCGAGGCGGCCAACTCGGGGCATCCCGGAATGCCGATGGGCATGGCCGATGCCGCGACGGCGCTGTTCACGCGGCACCTCAAGTACGACCCGGCTGATCCCCGCTGGCCCGACCGCGACCGGTTCATCCTGTCGGCGGGGCATGGGTCGATGCTGATCTACGCCGCTCTTCACCTCACCGGCTATGCCCGGCCGACGATGGACGACATCCGCAATTTCCGGAAGTTGCACAGCCCGTGTGCCGGGCACCCGGAGAATTTCGAGTTGGCGGGGGTCGAGGCGACCACCGGGCCGCTCGGGCAGGGGCTGGCGATGGGGGTCGGCATGGCGATCGCCGAGCGCCACCTGAACGCGATCTATGGCGACGAGTTGGTCGACCACCGAACCTATGTCATCGTCGGCGACGGCTGCCTGATGGAGGGGATCAACCATGAGGCGGTCGGCCTCGCCGGGCATCTCAAGCTCGGCCGGCTGATCGTGCTGTGGGACGACAACCGGATCACGATCGACGGATCGACCGACCTCAGCCGCAACGAGGATGTCATGGCGCGTCATGCGGCGTGCGGCTGGCACACGCTGGAATGCGACGGGCTCGACGCGGGCAAGGTTTCCTTGGCAATCGAGAAAGCGATCGCCGATGAGCGGCCGTCGCTGATCCGTTGCAAGACGATTATCGGTTATGGCGCGCCGAACAAGCAGGGCACCTCTGCGACCCACGGGGCCGCGCTCGGCAAGGCCGAGGTCGAGGCGGCTCGTAAAGAGCTCGGGCTGGTAGCGGCCGACTTCACCATCCCCGACGACGTGCTGTCGGCGTGGCGCACGGCGGGCAGTCGGTGCGCGGACGAACATGCGGCCTGGTCGAAGCGACTCGCGGCGAGCAGCAAGAGGGACGAATTTGAGGCTCGGCTGGCCGGCAAGTGCGACGATACGTGGTTGAAGCCCTACCTCGACCAGTTGCTCGAGAAACCGCCGACCGTCGCGACGCGCAAGGCGTCGGAGATGGCGCTCGAGGCGATTAATGTCGCCATCCCCGCGACAATCGGCGGGTCGGCTGACCTGACCGGGTCGAACAACACCAAGACCAAGGCGCAACAGCCGCTCGATGCGAAGAATTACGGCGGGCGCTATATCTATTACGGCATCCGCGAATTCGGCATGGCGGCGGCGATGAACGGCATGGCGCTGCATGGCGGCGTCGTCCCCTATGGCGGCACCTTCCTGGTATACAGCGACTATAGTCGCGGCGCGATCCGCCTCGGCGCGTTGCAGAATGCGCGCGTGATCCATGTCATGACCCATGATTCGATCGGGCTCGGCGAGGACGGACCGACGCATCAGCCGGTCGAGCATCTGCAAAGCTTGCGCGCGATGCCAGGCCTGCACGTTTATCGCCCG
>JBKJMA010000136.1:0-9730 GCA_046596505.1 Sphingomicrobium sp. | reverse complement strand
ATCGGCGGAGAGTCTGCCGGATCAATGTCGGTTAGCGGGTTGATGGCTTCGCCCCTGTCGCGCACCGCTTTCCCCGATTGCCCCGGCGATATCGCCACGCGACAGGGGCGAAGCCATCAACCCGCTAACCGACATTGATCCGGCAGACTCTCCGCCGATGGTGATATGGCTGGGGTCGCCACCGAACGCCGCAATGTTGCGCTTCACCCATGCGAGTGCCGCTACCTGATCGAGTAGGCCGTAGTTTCCCGACGCTTGATGCGGCGATTCGGCCGTCAATTCCGGATGGGCGAGGAAGCCGAATACTCCGAGTCGGTAATTGATCGTCACGACGACGATACCGTGCCTCGCCAAAGCTGCGCCGTCATACCGTTTCTCCGAGCTGTCGCCCGCCATGAAGCCGCCGCCGTAGACATACATCAGCACCGGTAATCTGGCTTGAAGAGACCTGCCGAGTTTCGCCGGCGTCCAGACATTCAGATAAAGACAGTCTTCGCTCGGTGCTGCTGATCTAAACATCATATCGGAGAAGAGCGGCTGCTGCATGCAGCGTGGACCAAATTCCGTCGCCGGACGAATGCCCGACCAGGCAGCGACCGGTTGCGGCGAGCGCCACCGTAGGTGACCCACGGGCGGGGTCGCAAAGGGAATACCCCGGAATATTCGAATAGACGAAGCGTCGGTCTCGGCGGCGCCCCGAACCTTACCGCTCTCGACCGTGACGATCGGGCCGTTCTTTGCCTGTAATGGAGCAGCGAAAACGGCCGATGCCAAGGTCAGCCCTATTCCCCATCGCATCGAGCTACTCCTCCGCACCTCTCACGAGATTGTCCTTGGCCAACGTATCCTGGCGAGGAAAAAAGTGGTCGGGGAGACAGGATTCGAACCTGCGACCCTCTGCTCCCAAAGCAGATGCGCTACCAGGCTGCGCCACTCCCCGACTGGTCGCGGGCCTCTAACAAGTCTCGCGCGGCGGCGCTACTTTTTCCAACGGGCGCGCGGGCGCGCCTACTTTTTCGCGGTCGTTGAGGTCGTGGTCGTGGTCTTGTCGGTCGTAACCGCGACGCGGTGCTTGCCGTCGACCGCGTTGCCGAGGCTGTCGGCGGCATGGTCGACCGACTGGCCAAGCTTGTTCGCGCTGGCGGACAGGTTCGACAAGCCGGTGCGAACCTCGCCAGCGTTGTTGCTGACATCGTTGATCTTGTTCGCGGCGCTGTCGACCGCCTTCGACGCGCCGTCGAGCGCCGACGCCGTGCCGTTCTTCGCAGCATCGCCCGACAGGGTCACTGTCGAGCTGTTATTCTGCGGATCCTTGGTCACCTCGCAGGCGCCGAGCGCCATCGCGGGCAGCAGCAGTAGCGGAAGCAGGGCACGCATATTTGTCTCCTTGGTTTTGCGCATCAACGCGGCGGCGGCCACTTCGGCTCCGTAAGGTCGCTTACAGCAGTCGCAACTGGTCGCCGGGCGGCGGTTCGAACAGGTCGGTCCGCAGGTTGAAGCGCGCCTGGGGAAGGCCGAAGCGCTTGCTCGCTTTCTCAAACCGGGTGCGCAGCAGGTCGGCCCACACTCCTTGGCCGCGCATGCGGCTGAAGAAATCAGGGTCGTTGTCGCGCCCGCCCCGCAGCGAGCGGATCGTCGCCATGACCTTGGCCGCCCGGTCGGGGTAATGATTGTCGAGCCACGCTCGGAACAGCGGCGCGACTTCGTGCGGGAGGCGGACGGGCAGATAGAAGCCGCCGCGCGCGCCGTGGGCAACGGCCGCCTCGACGATCGCTTCGAGTTCATGATCGGTGATCTGCGGGACCACCGGGGCGATCGCGACGATCGTCGGCACGCCGGCGTCGACCAGCGTGCGGATCGCTGCGAGGCGCTTGGCCGCCGCCGGCGCGCGGGGTTCGAGCGTGCGGTGGACCTTTGGGTCGAGCGACGTCACCGAGATCGCCACCGCCGCGATGCCAAGCCGGGCAGCGGGCACCAGAATGTCGAGGTCGCGAACGACGCGGTCCGACTTGGTCGTGATCGTGAACGGGTGGCGGGTCTCGAGCAGCAATTCGAGGATTGAGCGGGTAATCCGGAACCGTTCCTCGATCGGCTGATAGGGATCGGTGTTGGTGCCGAGCGCGATCGGCTTTGCCTCATAGCCCGGGCGCGACAACGCGGCGTGGAGCAGCTTGGCGGCGTCGGGTTTGGCGAACAGCCGGCTCTCGAAATCAACCCCCGGCGACAGGTCGTGATAAGCGTGGGTTGGCCGGGCGAAACAGTAAATGCAGCCATGCTCGCACCCGCGATAGGGATTGACGCTGCGGTCGAAGCCGATGTCGGGTGAGGCGTTGCGGGTCAGGATCGACTTGGGTTTCTCGATCGTCACCGTCGTCCGGCGCGCCGCAATCCCGTCGAGGTCCGCGACGCTGTCGAGCCAGTCGCCGTCGACTACTCGCTGCGGCAGGTTGAACCGCGTCGGCGTTGCATTGCGCGTCGCCCCGCGCCCCTGTTTCGACTCGACCGACATAGGCGAACAATATTGTAAGAACAGAAAGAGAACAATAGCCGCTCCGCCGCAAGCTGGTGTCGCTAACGGCTGGTCGGGAAAGCCGGCCATTTATGCTCGGCGATCGCCTTCAGGCTCGGCTGCTCGGCGCCGGCCAGTCCCTGGTAAACCCACATGTTGCGCAGCACCGCAGGCACGTAATAGCGGGTTTCCCAATAGGGGATGCTCTCGATCCACAGCAGCGGATCGCCCTGATCGTTGATCGCGCTCCACCGTTCGACCGGGAGCGGGCCGGCGTTATAGGCGGCGATCACCCGGGGGAGCTGGCCGCGCGTGGCGGGGTGGGTGCGCAGCAGCTCGATGAACGCCTGGCCATAGTCGAGGTTGACGGTCGGATCGGTCAAATAGGCGGGGTCGAACACGGTCCCGCGTGCTCTCGCGGTGTCGCCAGCGGTACCCGGTCGGACCTGCATCAAGCCGACCGCGCCCGCCAAACTCACCGCGCTGCTGCGGAAATTCGATTCCTGGATGACGTGGCCATAGGCGAGCGCCGGGTCGATCCGCCAGCCGTTCTGCGGGGTCCACCGTGGACGCGGGTAGCGCAAGGCGGGCTCGACCGATGTTCCGGGTTGGCCGTTGGTGGCGAGCCAATATTGTACCCCGGCGAGATCGAGCCGCCTGGCAACCGCGATCAAACCGCGCTGGTCAGACGGCCGGCCGATGCGCGCCTGATGGCGCAGCGCTTCCTCGGCGAGTCCGCGTTCGCCGATCGCCGCGAATGCCACCGCGCGGCGGACGTTGGGGAGAGCTTCGACTGCACTGGTGTCGGCTAGTGCCGCGGCGGGGAGGCGGGTCGACTGGCCGAGCGTTTCGCGCGCGACGAGGCCGTAGAAGCTCTCGGGCGAGCGGGCGGCGGCCTTGAGCAACGGCGCGACCGCTTCGGGCTGGCGGCAGGTCTGGGCGGCGCGGGCGGCCCAGTAATAGGCCGCGGCGGACAATTCGGTTTCGCGCGCTTGGGTCGCGACGTCGCGGAAGCGCGCCTGAGCGGCGGTACAGTCGCCGAGACGCCATGACGCCAGTCCCGAGACCCACGACGCGGCGACTGCCCAGTCCCCGATCGCGCCGACCCGCCCGGCCTCGGCGACGCGCACCGCATCGGCATCGCGGCCGAGCGCGTAAAAGCTCCACGCGACGCGCTGCGCGGCTTCGGCGCGGCCTTCGGGAGTCATCAACAGCGTACTCTGCAGCATCAGCGCCTCGGCTGCATCGGCCGAATCGAACTTGAGCAGCGGATCGAGCATTGGGCGAAGCTGGTCCGCGATCGGGTCGCCGACGACCGCTTTCGCGCGTCCTCGGCGCGGCCCGGCGCCGAGGCCGATGACCGGTTGCTCGGGGATTGCAAGCAGCTGGATCGAGCCGCGGCTGGCGGCGAGCCGCTCGAGCTGTTCGGCCTGGGGAAGCTCGGGGGCTGCTCCGATCAGCGCCTGCAAATCATCGACGCTGACCGCGGGCGATCCTTTCGCGGTGTAGAGTTCGGCCTTCGCGACCGGCTTCAACGGACCGTCGGGGAGCGCGGCGATCCCGGCGGCGGCCCCCGCCCAGTCGCTCGTCCGGATCGCGGCGAAGACCGCTGGCCAATCCTTCGGGACGACAAGCGGGACAGCGGGAAGTATGATTGGCGGCGGTACCGCGGGCGGCGATGAGAATGGTGGCCTGACGACGAGCGGCGGCTTTTCAACGAGCGGGGGCCTGGTCACAGCCGGCGGCCTCAGCACAATCGGCTTCGAGACCGGCGCGCTGATCGTTGGTGCGGTTTCGAGCGGGGCGAGGGGATCCTGCTGGGACGCGAGCAGGAGCAGCGTGAGTGACAGCATCAAGCCTCGTCCATCAGCAATAATAGGTCGCGCCATGCCAGCGCCTTGTCGGCCGGACGCTCGAACAGCCAGCGCGGGTGGTAAGTCGCGACGGTGCGCACCCCCTCGACCTTGTGGACATGGCCGCGCGCATCGCGCAGCGAATGGCCGAGGAGGACGCGGGCAGGTGCCTCACCGAACAGCAGCAGCCGCTCGGGCTTGACCAGCGCGACATGGCGCCGGGCGATCTCGCCGCAGCGCTTCAGCTCCGCGTCGCCGAGCCGCGCACCGGGAACATGGAAGCAGGCGAGCGACGCGCTGTAGGCATCGTCGGGTGTGAGCTTGATCGCAGCGAGCATCCGGATGGCGAGCAACCATGCCTCGCCGCCGATCGGCTGGCTGTTGGCGGCGTCCTCGCGCGCCGGAACGTCGCTCAACAGCATGATCCGTGCACCGGGCAGCCCGTGCGGCAGGATGCGCCGCGCGCCGCTGTGATCGAGCGGCAGGCCGGTGCTGGTTTCGAGCCAGGCACGGAAACTTTCATAATCGGCGGGCAAGTCCGCCGGGCTCGGCGCCGCGATTTCCGGCGCGACCTGAGCGCCGCGCGACGCCCCGACAGCCTTCAGCCAGTTGCGCGGTTCCTCGGCAATCGCCACATCGACCCCGGCGTCGAGCCACCAGTGCAACAGCTTCGCCGCATCGTCGTGACTCAATTCGTCGGTGCTCACTCCCATCGCCGCCTTGTCACCACCATTGACGTTGCGGTCAAGGAATTGGCAGGGCTGGACGGGATAGGTTGAGAGGAATTGCGGTGAGCGAGCGCGAATCGATGGAGTATGACGTCGTCATCGTCGGCGGTGGGCCGGCGGGGCTTTCAGCGGCGATCCGGCTGAAACAGCTTGCCGTAGCCGCCGACCGCGAAATCTCCGTCTGCATCCTCGAAAAAGGAAGCGAGATCGGCGCGCACATCCTCTCGGGCGCGGTGGTCGATCCGATCGCGCTCGACGAGCTCATTCCCGACTGGAGGGACAAGGGCTCGCCGCTCACTGTCCCGGTGACCCAGAACCTCCACTGGGTGCTCACGAAAAAGGGCAAATACAACCTTCCGCACCTGATGATGCCGGGGTTCCTCGACAACAAGGGCACCTACACCGTCAGCCTCGCCAACTTTTGCCGCTGGCTGTCGGGGCAGGCCGAGGAGCTCGGGGTCGAGATTTTCCCCGGCTTCGCCGCAGCCGAAATCCTGTTCAACGACGACGGCTCGGTGAAGGGCGTCGCGACCGGGGACATGGGCATTGCGCGCGATGGCACGCGCAAGCCCGACTGGCAGCCGGGGATGGAGATCCACGCGCGCTACACCTTCATGGCCGAAGGTGCGCGGGGCCATTTGACCAAGGAACTGACGCGGATATTCGACTTGCGCGCCAAGAGCGGGCCGCAGGTTTATGGTATCGGGATCAAGGAGCTATGGGATGTTCCTGCCGCGCAACATCAACCCGGCCGCGTCATCCACACGCAAGGCTGGCCGCTCGATGACGCGTGGGGCGGGGGATTTCTCTATCATCAGGAGAACAACCAGATCGCCTTGGGCTTCGTCATCGCGCTCGACTACCAGAACCCGACGCTGTCGCCGTTCGAGGAGTTCCAGCAGTGGAAGACCCATCCCGCGATCGCCGCCGAGATATCCGGGGGCAAGCGCGTCTCGTACGGCGCGCGCGCGATCAACGAGGGCGGATGGCAGGCTATTCCAAAGCTCGCCTTTCCCGGCGGCGCGCTGATCGGTTGCGCCGCGGGCTTTCTCAACGTGCCGCGCATCAAGGGTAGCCACACCGCGATGAAGTCGGGCATGCTCGCCGCCGAGTCTGCCTTCGCCGCCATCGTTGCCGATCGTCGCTCTGACGAGCTGACCGATTATGAACCGGCGCTGCGCTCGAGCTGGATCGCCAAGGAACTGAGGACTGTCCGCAACGCCCAGCCCGCCGTGACCAAGTTCGGCGCGACCGCGGGGACGATCTACGCCGGGCTCGACCTGTGGCTCAATCACTTGCGCATCGGTGTCCCTTGGACCTTCAAGCACCACGCCGATCACACCACGCTGCGCCGCAAGGACCAGGTGCGTGCCAAAACCTATCCCAAGCCCGATGGCGTGCTGACCTTCGACCGACTGTCGTCGGTATTCCTGTCGAACACCAACCATGAGGAGGACCAGCCGGTCCACCTGACGCTGAAGGATGCTTGCGTCCCGATCACTGTCAATCTCGCGCTCTACGACAGCCCGGAGAGCCGATATTGTCCGGCGGGCGTTTACGAGATCGTGGGACAGGAGACAGGCGATCCGCGGCTTCAGATCAACGCGCAAAACTGCGTCCACTGCAAGACGTGCGACATCAAGGACCCGACCCAGAACATCAACTGGGTCGTGCCCGAAGGCGGTGGAGGCCCCAATTACCCGAACATGTAGCCTTGCGCTGGCGCTCGTCCTCGCCGCCGCCGTCGCCGCTCCGTCGGTGGCAGCGGTGCGGCGTCCGCCCGGCGATGATTTGCTGCGCACCTATGTCCAGGCGCGTGCGGCCGAGGCGGTCGGCGACGAGGCGCGCGCGGCTCAGCTGTTCGCCGGTCTCGCCGCCGCCGATCCGGCCGACCCGACGATCGCCCAGCGCGCGCTCGATGGCGCGATTGCGGCGGGCAATTTCCCCTTGGCGCTCAAGGTCGCGCGGGGCCTTCCGGTAAAGGAATTGTCGCTCGACGCGCGGCTCCTGCTCGTTGCAGACGACCTGCGCGCGGGCCGGGTCACTCTGGCGCTGGCGTCGCTTGAGACCCCCGGCCAGACACCCGACCTGTCGTTTATGGGCCCGCTGGTTCGCGCCTGGGACCAGGTCATGCGCGGCGATGCAGGCGCGGTCACGACCATCGGCCTCATTCCCGCCAACGGCCCGCTTGGCGCATTCGTCCCCGAGCAGCGGGCACTGATCCTCGCCGCACTGAATCGCTCCGCCGAAGCCGAACCCTTCGCCCGCCGCGCCGTCGTCAGCGCCGCCGGCCGCGAGACCCGCGTTCGCCTCGAACTGGCGGAAGCGTTCCGCGCCGCCGGCGACCGGCCACGCGCATTGTTAATGCTCGAAGGGCAGGGGCGGGGCCTCGCCGTCGCGCGTGGTCGCATCGCCGCCGGGCAGTCGATCGGCCGCCGGATCGATACGCCGGTCAGCGCGCTCGCTGAAGTGCTGCTGGGGCTGGCCATCAGCCTCAATCGCCAGGACGATCAGGCCCTGCCGATCGCGCTCGCCCAGGTTGCGCGTTACGCGATGCCCGACAACAGCGAATCGTCGATCGTGCTCGGCCTGCTGCTGGACCAGGCCGGGCGCAGCAACGACGCGTTGGCGGCGTTCGCAACTGTCCCCGCCGACGATTTCCTCATCGCCCAGGCGCACGACGCCCGGGTGCGGTCTTTGCTGAAGGCGCGGCGCGACGACGACGCGCTCGCCATCGCCCGCGCGGCGGCATCAGCGCGCGACGCCGACAGCGTCGATTTCATTCGGCTCGGCGATACGTACGAGGCGATGGAACGCCACGGCGAGGCGGCCGACGCCTATCTCCGCGCGGTTGCCGCGATGCCTGCCAGCGGACCGGGCTCGAGCGAGGCGTGGACCGCCTACCTGCTCGCGGGAAGTTCGCTGGAGGAAGCCGGCCGCTGGCCTGAAGCGCGCGCGGCGGTCGAAAAGGCGATGACGCTCGCGCCCGACCAGCCGCTGCTGCTCAACTTCCTCGGCTATGCCAAGCTGACCCACGGCGAAGATATCGACGCCGCCGAAGCGATGATCCGCAAGGCTAGCGAACTTAGGCCGAGCGACGCGTCGATCACCGACTCGCTCGGCTGGGCGCTCTACAAGCGCGGCAAGGTGAGCGAGGCGATCGCGACGCTCGAGAAGGCGGCGGCCGGCGATCCGGCGCAGAGCGAGATCGGCGAGCATCTCGGCGATGCGCTCTACACCGCCGGGCGGCGCTTTGAGGCGCGGTTCGCGTGGCGCGCGGCACTGGTCACCGCCGAGGACAAGGAAGCGGCGCGGATCAAGGCCAAGATCGAGCAGGGGCTGGGACCCGCGACGGCCGCACCTTGAGCGAAAACGCTCCCGCGGTGCTGACCGAGCCTGCCCCCGCAAAGCTCAACCTCGCGCTGCACATCCGCGGCCGTCGGCCCGATGGACGCCATGATATCGAGACGGTGTTCGCCTTCTGCCTGGATGGCGACCGGGTCGAGGCCGTAGCTGGCGAGGGGCTGAGCATCACCGTCGACGGACCGTTCGCGGATGCGCTGGCGGACGGGGATGACAACCTCGCCGTGCGCGCGGCGCGGGCACTGGCGGATGCGGCGGGGGTCCCGGCCAATGCCGCGTTGAGGCTGGTCAAGAAGCTGCCGGTTTCCTCCGGTATCGGCGGTGGATCGGCGGATGCGGCGGCGACGCTGCGATTGCTGACCAGGCTGTGGAGCATCGACCCGGCTCATGCAGCTCGTGTCGCCCCGGCGCTCGGCAGCGACGTTCCCGCCTGCCTGCTGAGCATGACGTCACGTGGCGAGGGCGCGGGCGACGCATTGCGCCTACTGGACGCTGGCATTTCGGGAGCGCCCGTCCTGCTGGTTGCTCCGCATATTGCCTTGTCGACCCGCGACGTCTTCGCACGCTGGGATGGCAACGACCTCGGTCCGCTTGGCGAATGGCGGGACGGACGAAACGACCTCGAAGCGCCCGCCCGGACGCTGGTTCCCGTCATTGCCAAGCTTGTCGATTGGCTCAATGGACAACCGGGCGCGGCCGTCGTCCGCATGTCGGGATCGGGCGCAACCTGCTTTGCGCTGTTCGACGATGAGCCCAGCCGCGATGCCGCCGCTGCCGCCGTCCCCGCTGAATGGTGGCACCTTGCCACGTCGCTTCGCTGATGCGCCCGATCCTCACCGCCGCCGCGATGCGCGCCGCCGATGCGGCCGCGATCGCCGCCGGCACGCCGGAAATCGAGTTGATGGAGCGCGCCGGCGCCGCGCTGGCCGAGGCGGCGTGGCGGTTCGTGGGCGGGATGGAGACGCTGATCCTGTGCGGGCCGGGCAATAACGGCGGGGACGGTTATGTGGCCGCACGGCACCACGCGGAACGCGGTGTCGCGGTGCGAGTGGCCGCTTTGGGTGAGCCGAAGCGCGGTGCGGCGAGATGGGCGGCGGGAAGGTGGGAGGGCGGGGTCGAACCGCTTTCGGCGATGACAGCACCAGCTCCACTGCTGATCGATTGCCTGTTCGGAACCGGCCTCAAGCGCGGCCTCGATCCCGCCTTAGCAAACCTCCTTATTTCCTTGACAAATCAAGCAAAATTGTCTATCGCTTGTGACCTGCCAAGTGGGGTCG
>JBKJMA010000009.1:0-10442 GCA_046596505.1 Sphingomicrobium sp. | reverse complement strand
TGGACCTAGGAAGGCGGCACAGAAAGTTTTGCGTATGACCATGTTCCGTCCCCTCCTCGCCGCTGCGCTTGCAGCCGGCCTCCTGACCAGCCCGGCGCTGGCCGATCGTCCGCGCGATCAGGACCAGGCGTTCCGCGCCACCACCGAAGGCCGCGCGATTCCGCTGCCGGTGATCCGCGACCGGGTGATGCGCGAGATTGTGCGCGACAATGGCCCGGCCGAATATCTCGGCCCCGAATTTCGCGGCGATATTTATCGGCTGAAGTTCATGCGCGGCGGGAGGGTGATCTGGGTCGACGTCGACGCCGCCACCGGGCGCGTCATCGGCAAGGCGGGCAATTAATCTCATTCCTCCCGGCTCGTCCGGGAGGGGTCGCCCCATTGACCTTCCCCCTCCTCCACCCCAGTTTCGTTCCGGCCAAGCAACCGTTCAGCTTCGCGCGTGTTGAGACCATGACAATGAAATTGGGGATGACCGAATGCGCGTGCTGATCGTCGAGGACGAACCGAACCTGGGGCGCCAGCTGCGCTCGACGCTCGAGGGCGCCGGCTACGCCATCGACCTCGCCACCGACGGCGAGGATGGCCATTATCTTGGGAGCACCGAGAATTACGATGCGGTGGTGCTCGATCTGGGGCTGCCCGAAGTCGACGGGCTGACCGTGCTCGATCGCTGGCGCAAGGAGGGCAAGCGCATGCCTGTCCTCGTACTCACCGCGCGCGACTCATGGTCGGACAAGGTCGCCGGGCTCGATGCCGGGGCCGACGATTATCTCGCCAAGCCGTTCCAGACCGAGGAACTCATCGCCCGCCTCCGCGCGCTGATCCGCCGCGCGTCGGGCAATGCCTCGTCGGAGCTGATCTCGGGCGACATTCGCCTCGACACCCGCTCGGGCAAGGTCACCAAGGCCGGCGAGCCGGTCAAGCTGACCGCGCAGGAGTATAAATTGCTGTCCTACCTGATGCACCACAAGGGCAAGGTGGTCAGCCGCACCGAGCTCATCGAGCATATCTACGACCAGGATTTCGACCGCGATTCGAACACCATCGAGGTGTTTGTGACGCGCATCCGCAAGAAGCTCGGCGCCGAAATCATCACCACCATCCGCGGGCTCGGCTACAGCCTCGAGGACGTCCCCGCTTGACGGACAGGCCCGCCGACTTGCCGGCGGTGAGGGGGGGGCGATCGCCGCGCGGCACCGGGTCGCTGACCCGCCGGATGATCGGCGTCGCGGCGCTGTGGATCGGCGTGCTGCTGCTGATCGGCGGGTTCGCGCTCGATCGCGTGCTGTCGCGCTCGATCGGCGAGAACTTCGACAGCCAGTTGACCTATGTGCTCAACGCGATGGTCGCGGCATCGGAGATCGGCCCCGACGGCGAAGTCCGCTTCAACCGCCCGCCCGCCGACCAGCGCTTCCTCGAGCCTTACTCGGGCCTCTATTTCCAGGTCAGCGGCACCAGCGCCGACACCTTCCCGTCGCGCTCGCTCTGGGACCGCCGGCTGCAGGTCGGGGTTCACAATGACATCCACCTCCACGAATATGACAGCGACGAATTCGCGGATGAGCCGCTTCGCGTCGCCGAACGCGACGTGCTGCTGCCCGGGTCGAAGGTCCGCTGGCGTTTCCAGGTTGCCCAGTCGCGCGAGACGATCGACGCGCAAATCCAGGCGCTGCGTGTCACCCTGCTGTGGAGCTTCCTCGCGCTCGGCGCGGGGCTGGTGGTGCTCGCCGCGCTGCAGGCATTTTACGGCTTGTCGCCGCTGCGTCGGGTGCGCCGCGAACTGATCGCAATCCGTTCCGCCCGGCAGCACCGCATCGGCGAGGATTATCCGCGGGAAATTCATCCGCTGGTTCATGAACTCAACGCCCTGCTCGCCCATAGCGAGGAACAGGCCGAGGAAGCGCGGCGCCACGCCGGCAATCTTGCCCATGCGCTCAAGACGCCGCTGACGGTCATCACCAACGCCGCCACCGCGCACGCCCCCGACCTGTCAGACACGGTCATTCGCGAATCCTTGGTCATGCGCCGCCAGGTCGACCACCACCTCGCCCGCGCCCGCGCCATCGGCCGCCGCGCTTCGGCGCAGGCGCGGGCGACGGCGTGGGACAGCGTCGAAGCGGTCGAGCGCGCGGTTAGCCGCCTCTATCCCGACGTCACCGTCGATATCGCCGGCGACCACGCCGCGTGCGTCCGGGTCGAGCGCCAGGACCTCGACGAAATGCTCGGCAACCTTGTCGAAAACGCCGCGAAATATGGCGGCGGGCGGGTGTTCGTGACGGTCGAGCCTGCCCACGACGGCACCGTCGAGATCCTGATCGAGGACGATGGCACCGGCATCCCCGAGGCCGACCGCCAGATCCTGTTCGCGCGCGGCGCGCGGCTCGACACCGACAAGCCGGGCACCGGGCTCGGTCTCGCGATTGTCCGCGATGTCGCGCAGATTTACGGCGGGTCCGTCGCGCTCGACGAGAGCGAGGATCTTGGCGGGCTGCTGGTTACGCTCAGCCTGCCCGCCGCCTGACGCGGGTCAGGTACTGAGCGCGGCAACCAGGCTGACAAGCTGGGCGGCGTTGAACGGTTTCTTGAGGATCGGGGTCTCGCCGGCGGCGCGAAGCACCGACTCGCTGTCGGCATGGCCGGTCACGATCAGGAAGCGCGAACTGGGCCGCACCTCGCGTGCGCGACGGATCAGCTCGGCGCCGTCCATCCCCGGCATCGCGTAATCGGTGATGACCAAGTCGAAGCGGCGCTGGGAGATTGCCGCGAGCGCGGTCTGGCCGTCGCTGACCGCGTCGACGTTATGCCCTGCCTCCTCCAATGGCCGGACGATCACCGCCCGAACCAGCGGGTCGTCGTCGACCACCAGCAGGCGAAGCGGCTCCGTGCTCGCCGCTGCAGTCACGTCGATCGGCATGCGCCGGGAACGCGCCGCGCCGTCGCACCGGCGCAAGAACAGGGTGACCGTGGTGCCAATGCCCGGTTCGCTGGCGATGTCGAGCCGCCCCCCGGCCTGTGCGGCAAAGCCGAACACCTGGGCCAGGCCGAGCCCGGTTCCCTGCCCGACCGGCTTGGTCGTAAAAAACGGCTCGACCGCGCGGCGGCGGGTTTCTTCGTCCATGCCCTCGCCCTCGTCGATGACCGCCAGCGCCACCTCGCCGTCGTCTGGCGACCCCGAGGCCGTGACGGTAACCCGGATCAGGCTGCCCGGGCGCGACGCGTCGCGGGCGTTGATCGTCAGGTTGAGGATGGCGAGCTCGAGCTGGTTGAGGTCGCCGAACGCGCAGACCGACGGCTCGACCGCCCCGATCTCCACCCGGTAGGCATCGCCGACCGACTGGCGAACGAGGTCGGCCACGTCGACGAGCATCGCAGCCACATCGATCGGCTCGATCAGCAGCTTCTGACGACGCGAGAAGGCGAGCAATTGCGCGGTCAGCTTGCCGGCGCGTTCGGCCGACGCCAGCGCGCGAGTGAGCATTCGGCGGGCCGAGTCATCAATCCCCTCGCGCTTCGACACAAAGTCGAGCGCGCCGATCACAGGGGTCATCAAATTGTTGAAGTCGTGCGCAATCCCGCCGGTCAGCTGGCCAAGCGCCTCGAGCTTCTGCGCCTGCTGGACCCGTTCGGCGATGCGCCGCCCCTCGGTGACCTGGCGGAGCGCGAACCAGGTCAACACCGCCGCCAAGGCCAGCGAGAGCATCGCGGCAAAACCCATCGATGCCAGGAAGCGGCGCGCCGGATCGTCGATATGTTCCGATCCGAGCGCGAGATGCGCCGACCAACCGGTCAGCGGGGAGCGCACGAACGCCGTGTAGTTTTCGAACCCTTCCAGCGTGATACCGCGATAAATGCCGCTGCTGGCGCGCGATGCGGCCGCGCCCTGGAGATATTTGGTTCCATGGGTCGCAAATAGCGCCTTGCCACCGAGCGAGCGCGCGATGAACCGGCCATCGGTCGTTACCAACGCGGAGACTTCATAATCGCCCTTGGCCGGAGGCATGGCGGCGCCGAAACCGCGCGTATTGATCAGCAGGCGAACGATCAGCGGCGCGCCCGCCGGACCCTTTGCCGCCCGTTCCGCGATCATGCAGGGGCATCCTGGCCCGCGCGCGAAACCGGCGAACCGCGGGCTCTCGCTCGGCGGCGCAAGGCGGTCGAGGGCCAGCGCGATGCCGTCCGTGCCGACCATGGCCAGCATCTTGCCGGTGCGGGCGTCGCTCAGGATGAGCTCGGTCCAGTCGCGATTGAGGGCGATCAGCTCGGCCCCACGCGACTTGAATTCGGCCAGGTTGCCATCGCGCAGCGAGCGCGTGGTCGCGATCGCGTCGAGCGCGGCGAAATGGCGCTTCACCTCACCATCGGCGCTGGCGATCATTACGGTGGCTGCGGCGAGCGCGCGTTGTTCAACCGAGCGACGCTGCTCGCGGGCGCTGAAACCCGACTGCAGGATCAGGAACAGCACTAACGGAACGAGCGCTGCTGCCGCCACCAGCCAGGCCAATCGTCGCAGCTCGTTCATTCGCGTGTCCTGCCATCACCCCCCTGCTCGGACAAGGGATTTAGTAATTACCGAGGCCGCCCGCTGAACCCCGCCGCGGCACGCAATTCGTCCCCGTCGAGCAGATTGCCGTCGAGCACTACCTTGTCGATTTGGCGGAGCGCGGCGAGGCTCTGCTCCACATCGCCGTCGACGAGGATCAGGTCGGCGGTCTTGCCCGGCGCGATCGATCCGACCCGGGCGGCCATCCCGGTCATCCGCGCGGGAATGATCGTCGCGGTTTGCAGCGCCTGAGCATTGGTCAGCCCCGCCTGCTGATAGAGCTCGAGCTCGCGCACCAGCTCGAGGCCGGCGCCATCGGTCCCGGCGACGATCCGCACGCCCGCCTGGTGCAGCCGGCCGACCAGCCCGACCATCTTGGCGAAGCTCTTGCGGAAATCGTCGCGGGTCAGCCCGTCGAACAGCGGATAGCCGGCAATCTTCCAGCCGCGCGCGACCGCCGGCGGGGAAATCGCAACGAACGGGGCATATTCGGGCGAGAGCGCGCTGCCGTCGGAGGTCATCAGCTGCTCCCACACGGTCAGCGTCGGATCGACGATCGTGCCGCGCTTCGCCAGCTCGGCGTAAAACGCCTTCATCGCCGGCGAATCGAGGTCGACGTCCTTGCCATATTTGGCCGGGCCCTCGAGCCGGGCGGCGGTGTTGGCCTTGTTGACCACCTCCTGCGGCATCGCCTGCATCATGATGAAATTAATGTGGGTGATTTCGTCATAGCCGGCGCGCACGGCGTCGAGCGGGCGCATTCCGGCGGGGACATGGCCATGGACGTGCAGGCCCAGCCGGTGCGCTTCGGCGGCGGCCGGCGCGATCCACGCGGGGGTCATCGAGGTGTAGAATTTCGCGCCCCACAGGCCGGCCGCCTTGATCTTGTCGACCGCCGCGATCGCCTCGGCCGCCGAAGTGACGGTCAGCGCGCCCTGCGCGGCGAGCGGATCCTTGCGGTCGATGATCACCGAAACCTTGCCCTCGGGGGCCAGCAGGTCACCTGCGGCGCGACGCCTGGTGATGCTTAGCGCATCGACGATCAGCGATCCGGGACTGCGATAATTGGTCATGCCGGTGGCGAGGTTCTGGAGCAGGTTCCAGTCATCGCCGCCGACGTGCTGGTGCGAATCCCACAGGCCGGGGAGGAGCGTCTTGCCGCGCCCGTCGATCCGCGTCGTACCTTTCGGAGCGCGCAGCGAGCCGCCCGCGCTGACCGCCGCGACCTTGCCGTTGGCGACCAGCACCGCGCGGTCGGAGCGGTAGCGCCCGGCAACCGAATCGAACAATTTGACATGGTCGAACAGCGTTGGCGTGCGATGGCCCACGCTGAGGAAGCGGTGCGCGACATCGCGCACAAGCCCCTCGACGGCTTTCTCCTGGATGTCCTTGAGCTTGGGGCCGAGCACTTCACTTCCCGCGGGCAGCAGCGAGGTTTGCCCGGCATTGCCGAAGAACCGGTTATCCGCGTCGAGCCATACCGGCGTCGGCGCGAAACTGGATCCTTCGATGAATGCCAGCTTGAGCGACCTTGCACCGCCCGGCGCGTCGATGGTTATCGGCTGGCCGATCCGGATCCGGGAATGGCCGCCCGGAAGCATGTCGATCCCCTTGTCGCCCGCCGCGACGAGCGCGGCAACGTCCCGCTCTTGGGCAAGCCACGGACCGCCATAAGCCGAGTAACGCTTCGCCCCGAGTGGCGCCGAGCCGCCGTCGACCGCGGTCTTCCACGTCGCGACACCATCGCCGCCGACGCTGTAATCCTCGGTCGCGTCGCCATTGTCGGTAAAGCCGCGCACCGCGATCCGCGTCGACCGGCCGTCGGCGCCCACCGTGTCGACCTCGTCAGTCTCGGTAATCCAGCCGCGCAGCGACATCGACATGCGGTAGGCGGTCCGCCCATCGGTCAGCGCCCACGACCAGACATCGCCATGCTTCCCGGCGATCGAGCTGATGGTGTAATGGCGCCCGTCCGCCGGGGCGACGAGCAGCTGCTCCTTGGTCGCGGGTGCCGCCATCAGCGCGGCGGGCGCGACGGCGAGGCTGAGCGCGAGCAGCAGGCGTGACTTGGAAATGCGAATTCCCCCTCGAAAATTGATCGAGGGCAGGTCTGCGATGCTTGTGCGAAGCCCGCAAGGGCTAAGTTACGGGATGAAAAGGTCCGGAGGATTCTGTTGCCCGGCTCCGCGTTTTGGCGGGTCGGCCCGGTCGACCGGCTCCCGTGGCACATCAAGCAAAAGGTCCGGAGGATTCTGTTGCCCGGCTCCTCCGGAAGCCGCTGGAATCCCCTTCTGTTGCCCGGCGGGGTCCAACCGCGCTTTTGTCCATATAACTTCAGGTCGTTAGACCCTTAGTTACGCGGCAATCGCGAGTGCTACGTTGTCGTTGGCACTTGTGGTTATGAACGGTTTTACGGCGCATTCAGGCCGATCGGCAGTCAGGACTTTATTGCACTCGTCGATCCTATTTCGCCCCCATCAGCAACGGCGCCTGCCCTCTTGCGAAGACGCGTCGACCGCCGCTGGTGGTGGAGGCGCCGGGGTACTGCCCCCCGGGTCCGAAATGCCTATTCCACCTAACATTCTACCGACATAGCCGGTTGCCCGGCCTGACCCAGATAGGCGGTTGCAACCCTGGCCGCAAGTTTCGCTGCGGGCATGGCCTATCGATCATCGCCAATTGACTTATTATGCGAAGCGCGGGAACCGATGCGCAGCAGACCGCGTTGGGGGTGTCTGTGTTGCTCCGGCGGCATCGTCGTTGCACGCCAATATGGGCCGAATGCCCGCTAAACTGGGCCGCTTTGGCCGAACAAGGGGATTAATCCATGAAGAAACTTTCACTCGTCCTGCTCGGCGCTGCCGCGCTTTCGATGGGCGCCTGCCAGAAGAATGCCAACCAAGTCGCCGCCGACAATGTCGAAGCGAATGCCGGCAATGTCGCCGCCAACCTCGACGCCGCGGCCAGCAACACCGCCAACGACGCCATGGCCGACTCGATGTCGAACCAGGCCGACGCGCTCAAGGACAAGGGCGACAAGGTCGCCGATAATGTCGCCGCCGGCAACATGACCGAAGCGCAGGGCAACAAGGCCGTCAACGCGATGTAATTCGCGCTCGGTCCCGCTTTCGGGCGAGACCGACGGTTTGAAATAGGCCGGTGCCGTCCGCGGCGCCGGCCTTTTTTGTAGGGCGACAATCACCTAACCGGGAAGCCGATGATCGACGACCCCGCCATTCCCGCCGCGACGCTCATCCTGGTCCGTGACATGGCGGACGGACCACCCGAATTTCTGATGGTCGAGCGCGCCGCGACGATGGCGTTCGCCGCCGGCGCGCTGGTCTTCCCCGGCGGGCGGACCGATCCCGAGGATGTCGAGCTGGGCGAGACGCTGGGACTGCCGCACGGCGCCGCAATCATTGCCGCGGTGCGCGAGACGATCGAGGAAACGGCGGTCCCGGTCGCGCTCGACCCGCTGCCCGACGCGGCACATTCACTCGAACTTCAGCGCGACCTGCTCGGCGGCATGAGCCTCGCCGTGATGCTCGACCATCATTCGCTCCGGCTGGTTCCCACGGCGCTGACCCTGTTCGCGCGCTGGCTGCCGAAATTCCACGCGGCGCGGCGGTTCGACACGATCTTCTTCATCGCGTCCGCCCCGCCCGGCGAGTGGCACCCCAATGTCGGCGAGCGCGAGAATAGCTCGGCGGAATGGGTGACCGCGCGCGACGTGCTCGACCGCGACCGCGGCGGGACTGCCAGCCTGATCTTCCCGACCCGCACCACCCTTCACCGCCTCGCGCCGCACGGCGGTTATGCCGAAATCGTCGCCGACGCGGCGGCGCACCCGGTCGAAACGGTCACGCCGTGGCTCGAAGAGCGCGATGGCGAGCGGTGGCTGACCATTCCCGGTCACCTCGGCTACCCCGTCACGCAGGAAAAAGTCGAAGGACTGTGGCGCGGCTGAGCCCGAGTCGCCGGCCCGCCAATGCGACGAAGGGGCCCGCGGTCACCCGCGAACCCCTCCAGCCACCTGACGGGATTGCGACCTACTTGAGGTGGGCCGACAGATGCTTGTTCATTTCGAACATCGTGCAGCTGTCCTTGCCGAAGACCTTCTTCAGCTTGTCGTCGGCCAGAATTTCCCGCTTGTTGGCGGGATTCTGCAGATTATTGTTGCGGATATGTGCCCATACCTTCGACACCACTTCGCTGCGCGGCAGCGGAGCGGCTCCGACGACGGCGGCGAGTTCGGGTGATGGTGTTACCGGGCGGGCAAGCCCGCCCCCAGCCTTGCGCGGTGTCCCGGTCGTTGCTTTTGCCATTTGGCCCTCCTGTTGTGCGGAGTGGAGATAGAGCGCAATCCTAGCCCCCTTGCAAGAGCGCAGCGTCAGAGGGGCGATTAACTTGCGGCAAGTGGAAACGGAACGACCCGATTTGCGACATCATGGCCGATGTCGGCGGGGCCGCCGTAGGGGATGCGCGCGCGCTCGCACCAGTCGCGGACGATCGCTTCGACGTCGCCATTCCACGCCGGATCATTGACCGGCACCTCGCTGACCCGGCCGAGCCGAATGCGCCTGATCGTTCGCGCACCCGGCGAGGAGACGAGGTGGAACATCATCCGGTCGATGCGATAGAGATGTTCGGCGACTTCCTCGATCAGCAGCTCGACGCCGGTTAGGTCAGGCTCGAGCGGGGTGCCGAGCAGTGACGACAGCACGGTCAGGTTGAACGCCATCGCCGGCCCGTCGAGCGCCGGCTCGAGCGCGGCGCGGTCGCGCTTGACCAGCCAGTCGAGCGCCCGTCCGACCGCCGCCTCGCCGCCGTCGCGAATCACGTCCTGGACCATCGGCCCGTGTGCGACCGCGAGCCCCGCCTTGTGCAACCCCGCGAGCAAGAAGCCGGCGTCGCTGTAACCCAGGTAGGTCTTGGCCCGCGCCGCGTCGGGCAGGTCAGCCAGCGCCGCCTCGGCGATGCGGTTCGAGCCATAGCCGCCGCGCGCGAACCACACGGCATCGACGCTCGGATCGGCCATCACCTCGCGCAGCGCGCCGAGCCTTGCCCCATCGTCCCCGGCGAAGTGACCATCGCGGTCAAAGCATTGCGGGTGGATGAGGAGCTCGGCGTCGCCGCGTGATGCGACGATCGCGCCGACCCGCTGCGCCGCCGTCGCACTCAACGCGCAACTCGGCGCGACCACGGCAATCCGCATGCCCACTCCCTATGCAATCGCTCGTCGCCGCAATAGGGCAGCGGCGATGACGAACCAAAGCTTTCATTTTTGCGGCATCGGCGGGAGCGGGATGCTGCCGCTTGCCGCGATCGTCCGCGCCAGCGGGGCGCGGGTCACCGGCTCCGACCGCGCGCTCGACGCCGGTCGGCTCGGCGCCAAATTCGATTATCTGAAGTCGCTCGGGATCAAGCTGTTCGCGCAGGACGGATCGGGGCTGGCGGAAGGGGCGACGCTCGTCACCTCGGCGGCGGTCGAGGACAGCATTCCCGACGTCGTCCGCGCCCGCGAACTCCACCTGCCCCACCTCACCCGCCCGCAGCTGCTGTGCCAGCTGATGAACGCCGCGCACGCCAGCGTCGCGGTCGGCGGCACGTCGGGCAAGTCGACCGTCACCGGGATGATCGGCTGGATCCTGTCGGCCTGCCATCGCCAGCCAACGGTGATGAACGGCGCGGTGATGAAGAATTTCGTCTCGCCGCAAGCGCCGTTCGCCAGCGCACTGGTCGGCGATCCGGGCCTGTTCGTCGGCGAGGTCGACGAGAGCGATGGGTCGATCGCGCTGTATCGGCCACGCGTCGCGGTGCTGACCAATGTCAGCCTCGACCATCATTCGATGGACGACTTGCGCTCCTTATTTGGCGCGTTCCTGTCGCGCGCCGGAAA
>JBKJMA010000144.1:0-6870 GCA_046596505.1 Sphingomicrobium sp. | reverse complement strand
ACCGCACGCTGCGAGCATTAGGAAGGTGAGAGGGACCAAGCGCACCGCGCTATCCTATCCGCTTACGAGGAAGTGTCGATCCCGAGTTCGCCGAGCTTGCGATAGAGGGTCGAGCGGCCGATGCCGAGGCGGCGGGCGACTTCGGTCATCCGCCCGCGATAATGGCCGATGGCGAGGCGGATCAGGTCGGCCTCAATCTCTTCCATGCTGCGGATATGGCCGTCGGGGCGGAACAGGGTGACGGGCGCGGCGGCGGCGAGCGCGGCGTCCTGGGTCGATTCGCTCAGCTGCGGCGAAAAATCACTCCGTCGCCCGGTGAAGCGCGACTGGACCGCGATATGCGGGAAATGCTCGGCGGTGAGCGCCGATTCCTCGGTCAGCGCGGCGCGAAACAGGACTCCGGCGAGCTGGCGGACATTGCCCGGCCAGCCGTAGCGCATCAGCACCGCCAGCGCGTCGTTGCCGATCGACAGGGTGCGCATCCCGGGCTGGCGGGCGTGGCGGGCAAGCAGATGACGGGCGAGCGCGGGAATGTCGCCGCTGCGCTCACGCAACGGCGGGATGGTGACGCTGGTCGCGCCGATCCGCGCGGCGAGACCGGGGTGGAGGCGGTCGAGCACCGGGCGAGTCGAGGTGGCGATGACCCGCACATCGACCGAGGTCGAGCCGTTGCAGCCGACCGGGTGGACCTCGCCGGTCGCCAGCACGCGGTCGAGCGCGGCTTGCGTCGCTTCGGGAAGTTCGCCGATCTCGTCGAGCAGCAGCGTGCCGCCGTCGGCCTCGACCATCCGCCCAACCTTTTCGGCGAAGGCGCCGGGGAAGGCGCCGGGAACGTGGCCGAACAATTCGCTGTCGACGATGTTGGCGGGGACCGCCTTGCAGTCGAGGATGATGAGCGGTGAGCGCGCGCGCAGCGAGGCGGCGTGGATCGCGCGGGCGAAGGTTTCCTTGCCCGCGCCGGCCTCGCCGATGACGAGGATCGGCAGGCGGTTGCGCGCGGCCTTGGCGGCGACGGCGAGCGCGGCGCGGAAATCTGGGGCAGCGCCGACCAGTTCTTCGAGCGCGAGCGCGTCGCCGAGCTTTTCGGACAGCGGCGCCATTTCGCCCGCGGCACGGCGGCGGTCGGCGTTGACGGTGAGCGCTTCGAGCAGGCGCTCGGGCGCAACCGGCTTGACGAGGTAATCGGAAGCGCCGGCGCGCATTGCTTCGATCGCCAGCGCACGGCTTGAGTTTTCGGCCAGCACCAGCACCGGCAATTCTTCGCGGCAGCGGCGCAGCGCGGCGATCAGCGCGGGACCGTTCTCGTCGTCCCAGGTGGACAGCAGCGCGGCCTGGACTTCGCGGCCGTGCGGACCCTGGAGGAGGCCGACCGCGGTCTCGCTGTCCGCCGCACCGACCACGCTCCAGCCAGCGCGCGCGGCGATTGCCGCGACAAGCCGACGCTCGCCAGCATCGGCATCGACCAGTAGCAGGGAACGGAAGGTTTCGTCGCGCATGGATTCTCCGATCTGCGGACGTTAGCAGCGACAGGTAAAGGTCCGCTTAAAAGGCTTGGGATGGCGCGGGCAGCTTGTTAAGGACGCAGCCGAACCGAGTTTCACGAAGGAGGGCATATGGCCGCCGACAGCATTCAGCAGCAGGACGCCGTGACGGACGACGTCGAGGTCCATGAGCGGAATTATCACGGCTTTCTCAAGGTATTGAAGTGGTCGATGGTGGCGGTCGCGATCATCACGGCGATCGTCATCCTGATTATCGCGCGCTGATCCGTTGAAGATCGCGATCCTTCGGGAAGCCGCTGGCGAAAGCCGCGTCGCCGCCATCCCTGAAACGGTGAAGAAATTCATTGGGCTCGGCGCATCGGTCGCGGTCGAGAAGTGCGCGGGTGAGGGAGCGAGCCTGGGCGATGAGGCGTTCGCTGAAGCTGGTGCAGCGATCGAGGATCGCGCGACACTGGTGGCCGATGCCGACATCATCCTGTGCATTTCGGGGCCTGATGCGCTTGGGCAGACCAAGCCGGGGGCGTTGCTGATCGGCGCGCTCGACCCGGTGCGGCGCGGTGAGGCGGTCAAGGTTTATGCCGACGCCGGGCTCGAAGCACTGGCGATGGAGTGGATGCCGCGCATTACCCGTGCCCAGTCGATGGACATCTTGTCATCACAGTCCAATCTGGCCGGCTACAAGGCTGTGGTCGATGCGGCGGCGACTTATGGCCGCGCATTCCCGATGATGATGACCGCAGCCGGGACAATCAGCCCGACAAGGCTGTTCGTGATGGGGGTCGGGGTGGCCGGGTTGCAGGCAATCGCGACCGGGCGGCGGCTCGGCGCGCAGGTCAGCGCGACCGATGTTCGTTCGGCGACGAGGGAGCAGATCCAGTCGCTCGGCGCGAAGCCGATTTTCGTCGACAACGTCGCGGGGATCGAGGGCGAGGGAGCGGGCGGCTACGCCGGCGAGACCTCGGACGAATATAAGGCGGCGCAGGCCGAGCTAGTTTCGGTGCACATCGCCAAGCAGGATATCGTCATCACCACCGCGCTGATCCCGGGGCGGCCCGCACCGCTGTTGGTGAGCGACGCGCAGGTCGCGTCGATGCGGCGGGGCAGCGTGATCGTCGACCTCGCGGCGGATGCCGGGGGCAATGTCGAAGGTTGCGTGCCTGGCGAGACGGTCGAGCGCCACGGCGTGACGATCATCGGCGCGCGCAACCTTGCGCAGGGGCTGGCGGCGGATTCATCGGCGCTGTTCGCGCGGAACCTCTACAATTTCCTCGCCGCCTTCTGGGACAAGGAGGCCGGGAGGCCGGTGCTTCCCGACGAGGACGAGATCGTCAAGGCGATCCGCCTGACGAAGGATAGTAAGGTCGTCAACGAACGGTTACTCGTCAACGCCTGATCGGGTGATTTTAGGCCGTGTGGCGGTGCCTCGTCGACTGTTCATCACCGACTGTAGCCCAGACACAAAAAAAGCCGCCTCGGCACGAGGACGGCTTTCCTTGACGTCAGCCAGGAAAGTCGGAAGCGTTTAGCCGCCCGACCCGCCGGCGCCACCGCCGACACCCATCAGCCAACCCCAGAACGAAAATTTTGTTGCGGGCTTCTTCATGGCAAATCCCCTTGTTTACGCAGCGACTTTCACCACTGCCAAAGGAGATATTAACCTTAATAGAGATGGTTAGCAATACTTTAAGACTTTAGGCCACGCGAAGTCCTTTGTCGACATTCATCCTCTTGATAATGCTTCGTAAACTGGTCGCGCGTCCAATGATGAACCCTTGCGCGATGTCGCAACCCATGCTGGTCAGCTGGTCGAGGGTGTCGCGATCCTCGACACCTTCGGCAACCACGATTCGGCCCAGCGAATGGGCCAGCGCGATCGTCGACTGGACCATCACCCGGTCGCTGCGGTGGTCGCGCATCGACTTGATAAAGCTCTGGTCTATCTTGATTTCAGCGGCCGGAACTTTCTTCAGATAGTCGAGCGTCGACAGGCCGGTACCATAATCGTCGATCGAAATCTTGACCCCGAGATCGCGCAGCCGGCCGAGCATCTCGATGTCCTGACCGCTTCCGGCGAGGGCCGCTGTTTCGGTCAGTTCCAAGGTCAATTGGTTGGCGGGAAAGCCGTGACGAGCCAAGCAATCACTGACCCGGCGGGGCAACTGCTGGTCGTTGAGCAATCGCGCCGAAAGATTGACCGCGAGGCCAAGCGGCCGGCCCTGGCGAGCGGCGTGCGCCACGGCAGAGACCGCCTCGTCCATGATGAAGTCGGTCAGCCGCTCGATTCGGTCATGCTGTTCGGCGGCACCGATGAATTCGGCGGGACTGATCGGTCCCTTGTCCGGGTGCGTCCAGCGGGCGAGCGCCTCCACACCGACGATCTGCCCGCTCGCGAGTTCGAGCTTGGGTTGATAAGCGACCCAGACTTCGCCCTTTTCGATGGCGTCGTCGAGCTGGCTAAGCAGCGACAATTTCCAGGAAGCGTCGGCGAGCCGCGCTGGATCGTGATATTTCCACTTAAGCCCCTCGACCTCGGCCTCGTCGGCGGCGACCAGCGCGCTGCCGAGCCGGTTGGAGGCGGCCCGGCCGCTGCCGATGTCGACGCCAAAGCTGATCATCACGTCATACTGGCTGCCGCGGACCTTGATCGGGCTGCGAAACAGCGCGTGAAGCGCCTCGAGGTGATGACCGAGCGGAATGTCATTCTCGGCGAACCAGGCGAACACGCCTTCGTCACCATGGAACAGTTTCCGGGTGGACGCGCCGACGCAAAGCCGCGACGTGACCTGCTCGACGAAGTGACGCTCGGCGTCGGTCGGCAGGGCGGACACGATCTCGGCGTAGTTGCGCAGCCGTGCCACGACCAGCGGACGATCGCGTGCCGACGCATCGGCGCGCAAGGCGACGAGGTTCGGCAGGCCGCTCACTTCGTTGACCGTGCTGCGCTGGCGCAACCGCTTCCAGTTGAGATGCCAGGCGATCACCGCGAGAACGAACCAACTTGGCGAGATGTCGAAGAACAGCAAATCCCGTTCAAGCTGTATCGGGATGGCGAACAAGAAGATCGCACAAGCAAGCAACACCAGATTTTGCCCAACCGCGTGGCGCCGCGTCATCGCAAATGCGCTGGCGAGCGCCGCAAGGAGGTAAGCGGGAATCCACCCGAAATCGGTCGGTATCCCCTTCATGAGGTTCTCGGCAGCAATGGCATGGATATACACGCCGCCCATGCGACCGTGGCGGGGCAGGATGAACTGGTCGCCGATGCTGTCCGTTGTCGTCCCGATCAGCGCGACCTTGCCCGAAATCTGAGCAGCGCTGATCTTGTGATTGATGAGGTCAGCTGCCGATACTGTCGCAAAGGTTCGTGGATCGACCGAATAGTCCATCGGGTAGTGCCCGGACGGGAATATTTTCCACCCGGCGATGCTCGTCGCCAAGGCAGGGACGACCTGGGCGCCGATGGTCGATGAATAGTTCATCTCGTGAACGCGCGTATCGAAATCATACGACAGGAACACGTCCGCGATCTTCGCATGAGCGGCGAAGTCGGGAAGTGGAAGCTGCGTTTTACCCGTTGGTGAAACCTTTACGCCAAGCGTCACGCGGCCCGATCGACGCAAGGCATCGGCAAAAGCGGCATCGCCCGCCGGGTCCCCGCGAAACGTGAACATGACGTCGTAGATTATCTGCCGAGCGCCGAGCCGTGACAGTTCATCGACGAGCTTGGCCTGGGCAGAACGCGGCCATGGCCAGTTACCGACCCGGCGCAGGCTTTCGTCGTCGATCTTGACGATGACGATGTTGGAACTCGCGGGGTGCTGGTTGACGACCGTTCGGCCGGCACGCATTGCAACGTCGAGGGGTAGCCCGAGGCCGATCAACCCAAACACCAATCCCGCGAGCAGCGTCCACAGCAGGACGCGCCGTGGCGCCGCCGGTTTCTTGCGTTCCTTGGCAGTCATGGCCTTGCCGACGCGCACGGTTTTCCTTCTCGCTAATCTGCTCCTAGCAACGAAAAGGTTATTATTTCGGAAACCCTGCTCCATTTCCGCGGTTAACAAACACGCGGAACTTCACTGCGCATCCGGCCTCGACAGCAAGGCGGCAGCGCGCCACAAGGCGGCTCGCATCGCGTGGGGAAACCATGGACTTTATCTCGATCCTGTCGATTTTCGTACTGGCCTGCTTCGTCGGCTATTACGTCGTGTGGTCGGTGACCCCGGCGCTGCACACGCCGCTGATGGCGGTGACCAATGCCATTTCCTCGGTGATCATCGTTGGCGCGCTGGTCGCGAGCGCGGCGGAAGGGAGCCCGGTTGCCAAGTGGCTCGGGCTCGGCGCGGTCGCGCTGGCATCGGTCAATATCTTTGGCGGGTTCGCGGTTACCGCCCGGATGCTGGCGATGTACAAAAAGAAGGACCGCTAGGGTGGCTTCGGCGATCCGCACCGACCTGATCTTCAGCATCTCCGACAGCTGGATTGCGCTTGCTTACCTGATCGCGGGGGCGTGCTTCATCCTCGCGCTGCGCGGGCTGTCGAGCCCGGTGACGTCGCAGCGCGGCAACCGCCTTGGCATGATCGGGATGGGGATCGCGGTCGTCACGACCCTGATCACGCACGGCATCGCGTCCATCGGCGAGATCCTGATCGCGATCGCGATCGGCGGCGGAATCGGCCTCATCACCGCGCGGCGGATCCAGATGACCGCCATGCCGCAGCTTGTCGCTGCGTTTCACAGTCTGGTCGGCATGGCGGCGGTGCTGGTCGGGGTGGCGGCCTACCTCAACCCGGCCAGTTTCCACATCCTTGACGCGGCGGGAGCCGACATCCTCCAGACCAGCCGGATCGAGATGGGGCTTGGCGTCGCGATCGGCGCGATTACCTTCTCGGGCTCGGTCATCGCCTTCCTCAAGCTCAACGGCAACATGTCGGGCAAGCCGATCCTGCTGCCCGGTCGTCACGTTATCAACCTGTCCGCGCTGGTCGCGATCCTCGTTCTGATCGCGCTGTTCCACTGGTCGACCCCGGCGTTGTTCTGGGCGATCCTCGGCCTGTCGTTCGCGATCGGCTTTTTGCTGATCGTCCCGATCGGGGGTGCCGACATGCCGGTCGTGGTTTCGATGCTCAACAGTTACTCGGGCTGGGCGGCGGCGGCGATGGGGTTCACGCTGCACAACAGTGCGATGATCATCACCGGCGCGCTGGTCGGATCATCGGGCGCGATCCTGAGCTACATCATGTGCCGGGCAATGAACCGCAGCTTCATCTCGGTCATCGCCGGCGGATTCGGCGCGGTTGCGGGTGGTCCTGCGGGCGAGGTCATCGACCGACCCTACAAACGCGGTTCGGCCGAGGACGCCGCTTTCCT
>JBKJMA010000126.1:0-2694 GCA_046596505.1 Sphingomicrobium sp. | reverse complement strand
TGTTCGGTCGCGTTCTCGGGTAAGCGGCGGCGATGGCTGAAGTGCGCAACATCGTGATCCTGACCGGGGCGGGGATTTCAGCCGAGAGCGGGCTGGCGACGTTTCGGCCGGAGGATGGCCTGTGGGAGGGGCACCGGGTCGAAAAGGTCGCGACGCCCGAGGGGTTCGCGGCCGATCCGGGGCTGGTTCACGCTTTCTATGACGCGCGGCGGGCGCGGTTGGGCGAGGTGGTGCCCAATGCGGCGCACGAGGCGCTGGCGCGGCTGGATGCGGCGTGGCCGGGCGAGCTGTTGATCGTGACGCAGAATGTCGACGATCTGCACGAGCGGGCCGGGGCGAAGAGGCTGGTGCATATGCATGGTGAGTTGCTGCGCGGCTGGTGCCTTGCGTGTGACGAGCGGTTCGGGTGGGCCGCGCCGATGGGGGAGGGTGCGGTGTGTCCGGCCTGTGACGCGGCGGGTTCGGTGCGGCCCGACATCGTGTGGTTCGGGGAGATGCCGTACGAGATGGAGCGGATCGAGACGGCGCTGCGGTCGTGCGACCTGTTCGTGTCGGTGGGCACGTCGGGGGCGGTGTATCCCGCCGCGGGCTATGTCCAGACCGCCAAATATTGCGGGGCGCGAACAGTCGAGATCAACCTTGGCCCAAGCCTGGGGAGCGTGATGTTCGACGAGGTGCGGATCGGGAAGGCCGGGGTCGAAGTGCCGAAACTGGTGGACGAGCTGCTGCCCGCATCTCTTGATCAGCCGCGCCGCGTTTAAGTTGCCTGACAAACGCTTTCGAATGAGCTAAGTCCCTTTAATAACGAGAGAGTCTTTGCCATGTTTCGATCGCGTTCGACCGCTCTAGTAAGCCTGGTTGCCCTGCTCACTGCGTGTGGCGGAGGAGATGGCGGGAGCGGTAGCAGCGCGCCACCGGTGGTTGTCACCCCGGCGCCAGGCCCGGTGACCACCGCTGGCTGCTCGATCCTGGAACGACAGAATTGGGTCGGTGCGCAAATGCTCGAATGGTATTTGTTTCTCGACCTGCTGCCCGGATCGTTGAACCCGGCAAACTATGCGACGGTCGAAGAATATCTCGACGCGCTGACGGCCAATGCGCGAGCCCAATCGAAGGACCGCCATTTCACCTATCTGACTTCGATCAAGGCTGAAGATGCCTTTTACGCGTCGGGCTCGAGCGCGGGATACGGAATCCGCTTGTCCTACGACTCCGCTGCCGGTCGGTTGTTCGTGACCGAGGCATTCGAGGACGCCCCGGCGCTCGCTGCCGGGATTGATCGCGGAACCGAAATCTTGGCGATCGGGACGACCGTCGACAACCTTCGTACCGTTGCGTCCATCTTCGCGGCCGAGGGAGCGGCCGGGGTCTCCAGCGCGCTTGGCGCCGCTCAGGCCGGTGTAACCCGGGTTCTCCGCGTCACGAGCGGCGGCATCCAGCGCGACGTGACGGTCACCAAGGCCGACTATGCAATCCAGCCGGTCTCGCCGCGCTATGGAGCGAAAGTCCTCGACGACGGCGGTCGCAAGGTGGGGTACGTCAATCTGCGCACGTTCATCACGCCGGCCGATCCGCAACTGCGGGCCGCATTCGATAATTTCCGCGCGCAGGGGATCACGCAGGTCATCGTCGATTTTCGCTATAATGGCGGTGGCCTGGTGTCGATTGCCAAGTTGATGGGCGATTTGATGGGCGCCAATCGCGCCGGCAGCGTGTTCAGCTACACGACCTTCAATTCGCAAAAGACAGCCAATAACGAAACGGCATATTTCACGCCGCAACCCCAGTCGATTGCCCCGATGAAACTGGCGTTCATCGGCACGGGCGGGACGGCGTCGGCGAGTGAGCTGGTGATCAACGCGTTTACGCCCTACCTCCACGCAAATTCGGCGCTGATCGGTTCCAACACCTACGGCAAGCCGGTCGGCCAGATCGCGCTTGATCTTACCGCGTGCGACGACCGCCTGCGCGTGATCGCCTTCCGCACCGAAAACGCCAACCACGTCGGCGATTATTACACCGGGCTGGCGGGCAAGGTCGAAGCGAGTTGTCAGGCAGGGGACGACCTTTCGCGACCCTTGGGCGATCCGGCCGAAGCGTCGGTCAAGGGCGCGCTCGATTTCCTGGCGGGGCGGACGTGCACGCCGATTCCGGTGGGAGGAACGCAGACCACCCAGTCACTCAGCAGCAAGCGCGTGCTGCTCGAAACGTCGCGGCCTGACACGGCGCAACGCGAAGTACCGGGGCTGTTCTGATGGGCTCGGCAGGGCTTCTGCTGGTTATGCTGACGGTAGCGGCCCCACCTGCCGGAAAGGACGCGGTTGTTGTCCCAACGGACAAGGCGGTGAAGGCCGGGGCAAAGGCGGAGGCCGCCATGACGTGCGCGTCTCGGGCAAATCCGCCGCCCCCCAAGCTCGTGCCGCTGCGCGCCAAGAACCCGACCCCTGCGCAGCGGGTCATGCCCGACCTTCACTGACGCGGCCTCGTTTGTCTACTCGCTCCACTCCAGCCCGATGTCCTTGTAGAGGCTGCGGTCCTCGTCCCACTTGGGGTTGACCTTGACGTGGAGGAAGAGGTGGACCTTGCGGCCGAGGTGGTCGGCGATCGCCTCGCGCGCGGTCTGGCCGATCTTCTTGAGTTGCGCGCCGCCCTTGCCGACGACGATCGCCTTCTGGCTGTCGCGCTCGACCAGGA
>JBKJMA010000067.1:0-2782 GCA_046596505.1 Sphingomicrobium sp. | reverse complement strand
GTGACGACGCCGCGCACCGCTTCCAGATCGACGCGGGTGGCGAAATTCTCGAACGCCTGGCGGCGCTCGTTGAGGAAGCCCAGTTCGATCGCGGTCAGGCCGAATTCGTCGCCCAGTTCGGGATAGGCCTTGCCGAGTTCCTTGGCGACGCGGTTGAACGCGGCGTCGACGGTGAGGCCGGCCTCGGCGCAGATGACGAGCAGGTCGAGCGCGTCGGGCAAGCCCTTGCGAATCGCGTGGCTGCGCTTGGTGACCTTGTTCTTGAGCCAGATGTCGGGCGCCTTGTAGCTCAGTAGCAGCGTGCCGGCGACGAGCGCGTAATGCTTGAACCAGCCCCACTGCGGGAAGGCGTGGAAGACATAGACCGCGATGATCGCCGCGCCGCCGAGCACGACCGGCATGACGAAGCGCGCGAAGATGATGAAGAAGGCGAGGTCCTTGGTGCGGATACCGGCCTGCATCAGGCGAATCTGGGCCTTCTGGATCTGGTCGTCCTGCAGCATCTTGAAGCTCGACAGGATGCCGCGCACCGTGTTGGCCGCCTGATTCTTGTTGGTCAGCTTCTTGCGCTTGTTGGTCGAGGCGACGATGCCCGCCTTGAGCTGCTCGCGCCGCTCGTTGAGCGCCTTCACCCGGCGCGCCATCGGGTCCTTGACGGTGGTCGCGGCGTAGATCGCGGTCAGCACCGCCATGGTCGCGACCGCGCTGAGGATCGTCGCCACCCAGATGACGTCGAAACCAAGCAGGGTCGGGTGAACAGCGGAATCCATCGTCATCGTCCCCATTAAATCTCGAAGTTGACCATCTTGGCCATGATCAGCACGCCCGTGCCCATCCAGACCATGCCGCCGATCCCCGCGACGATCAGGCGCTGGTCGATGAAGAACTTGCCCATGTAGGTCGGGTTCATGATGTAGACGAGGGTGAAGACGATGAACGGCAGCGAGCCGACGATCATCGCGGACGCCTTGGATTCGGAACTCATCGCGCGGATCTTGAGCTTCATCTGGGCGCGCTTGCGCAGCACGTCGGCGAGGTTGGAGAGCGTTTCGGCGAGGTTGCCGCCGGTCTCGCGCTGGATCGCCAGGGTGATCACGAAGAACTGGAATTCGGGGGTCCCCATGCGGTCGGCGGTTTCCTGGAGGGCGACCTCCATCGTCCGGCCGATCTTCATCTTGTCGCTGACCGAGCGGAACTCGATCCCGACCGGGCCACCGATTTCGGCGGCGACGATGCCGAGCGTCTCGGTGATCGGCAGGCCCGAGCGCAGGCCGCGCACCATCAACTCGATCCCGTCGGGGAAATTGCCGTTGAACTTGGCGAGCCGCTTCTTGATCATCCGGCCGATGACCCAGTGGGGGATGCCCAATGCGACGAACGCCGCGACCACAATGGCAAGATACCAGGGCGCGCCTTTCAGTAATGCCGCAGAGGCGATGAACAGCCAAATGCCCATCGAGATGAGGGCGTATTTGCCGAGATTAATGTCCTTGCCGGTCTGCTCGAGCCGCTTGCGCAGCTGTGCCGGCCGGGGGATCAGGCTCGACGCAAAGCTTTCGACGCGGTTCTCGCGCGCCTGGAGCAGCTTGCGGATCTGGGCGTTGGCGCTGGCCGCGAGGACGCCGTCGGCATGACGCTCCTTGAGGAGCTCCAAGCGACGCTTGACCGTCTTCGTCGCCGACGGACCCTTGAATGCGCTGACGAGCAGGAGGAGCATTCCCCCGACCCCGATCGCAAGCAATATGATCAACATCATCGTCCCGCCGTCCCGTCCTGAGGGGCGAGGGGCCGCGCGGGCAAGCCCGCTGCCTCCCCGGCCCGGTGCATCACGCCGCCTTCTTGGCGAGCATCGACTTCAGATTGTTCATCATCGAGCCCTTTGACGCCACCTTGCCGGCAGCCTTGGCCTCGGCTGCGGCGCCATCCTCGCTGGCATGGCTCAGCACCATGTTCGACAGCTGCGAAAACGGCGCGGCCATCTTGCCGGTGGCGACTTCGGCCATCGGCTTGCCGAGCTTCGCGGCCTGGGCGGCGAGCTTGCCGTCCTCCGGGAAGACGATGTCGATGCTACGCTCGATCGATTGCTCGAAATCCTTCTTGCTGATTTCGAGCGCGCCACCCGACGGCACGCCATTGGCGACGACGATGACCTTGGTCTGCGGCGCGTTCGATTTCAGCCAGGCGAGGATGCGGATCGTGTCGCGCGTCGCGGCCAGGGTAAGCTCAGCGACAACTACGGCGACATGCGCGTCATGGACCATGTGCGGATACTGGATCAGCATCTGGCGCGGCAGGTCGATGACGGTCGATTCGAAGGCGTTGCGCATTTCTTCCTGGAGCTGGAAGAAGGCGGTGCCGTCGGTGATCAGCGGCGTATTGATCGGGGCTTCGGCGGAGAGCACCGAGAGCCGTTCGTTGGCGCGGACCATGGCGCGTTCGATGAACAGCCCGTCGATGCGGCTCGGATTCTCGATCGCGTCGGTCAGGCCGCGGCCCGGTTCGAGGTCGAGGGCGAGCGCGCCGGTGCCGAAGTGGACGTCGAGATCGAGCAGCGCGGTCGAGCGATGCGCCTTCTCGCCGAGCAGCCAGGCAAGGCTGGTCGCCAGCGTCGACGCGCCGACCCCGCCGCGCACGCCGATCACGGCGGTCATGACGTGGGGTTTGTCGACCTGCGCTTCGCCGCGCGGGCCCGACAGGATCGACTGGGCATGGGCGAAGGTGTCGCGCAGCTGGTCGACCGTGAAGGGTTTCAGCAGATAGTCGTGGATGCCGCTGGCGACGA
>JBKJMA010000187.1:0-4867 GCA_046596505.1 Sphingomicrobium sp. | reverse complement strand
TTCGGCGCGGTCGCGACCTGGCTCAGCGTCAACCGCGCCGGGCTTACCATCTTCGCCCATGCCTCGACCGGCGACGATTTTGCCGACCACAGCCGCAATGTCGTCTGGTTCGGTCCGAGCGAGCCGCTCAATCTGTCGATCTTCGACTGACCCGACGAAAGGGGGGCGGCCCCTCGCGGAACCGCCCCCCACCGGCGCCGCCGGTTGCACTCAGTGGCGCAGGATCGGATTGGTTACGGCATCAGCACCGTGTCGACGACGTGGACCACGCCGTTGGATTGCATCACGTCGGCCTGGGTGACGATCGACTTGCCGCCCTTGGCGTCGGTCAGCGTGACGGTGCCGCCTGCTTCGGTCGCAGTCAGCTTTTCGCCCTGGACGGTGGTCAGTACGGCCTTGCCGCCGCCCGCCTTGATCGCGCTCATAATCTGCGCTGCGGTCATCGTGCCGGCGACCACATGATAAGTCAGCACCTTGGCCAGATCGGCCTTGGCGGCAGGCTTGAGCAACCCGTCAACCGTTCCCGCCGGAAGCTTGGCGAAGGCGGCGTTGGTCGGCGCGAACACGGTGAACGGACCAGTACCCGACAGCGTTTCGACCAGCCCGGCGGCCTTGACCGCGGCGACCAGCGTGGTGTGGTCACGCGAGTTGACGGCGTTCTGAACGATGTTCTTGGTCGGGTACATCGCGGCGCCGCCGACCATCGGATTGTGGGCGGTGGCGGGGACGGCGATCAGCGCCAGCGTGGCGGTGAGAGCGAGAAGGGCGGTTTTCATGGGTATCTCCTGTGGGGGGCTCCAATGTGGGGAGCGCAGGGAGATACGGGCCGGGTTGCAGGGCGGATGCAGCGGAGTGCTAGACCTTGCTGAGCGCGCCGCTGGCGACGACCGGGCCGGTCGGCTGGCCGGTGGGGGAGCCACCTTCAGGTTCGAACGAGATGGCGAGCATGGTGCCGGCGGCGATCGCCCGAGTGGTCTTGGCGTCGGCGACGACGGTGTTGCCGACAACGTGGAACAGCCCGAGCGCGAGGGGGCGCTCGCCGGCCTTGATGGCCCATAATTGGGCGCTGCGGCCGGCGGGAATCGGCATCGGACCGGGCATGCGAACGAGGCGCCGGTCGGGATCGTAATAGGCGGCAAGCGGGGCAGTCTTGCCGTCAGCGAGCGCCATCGCCGCGACCATCTGAACTTGCGGGCCGGGGATTGCGGAAGGGGTGTCGGGGCGCACCACGAGCACGCCCGAGAGGCTTGCCGCAGCGAGCATCGAGCCGAGCGCGAGCGGACGCCAGAAGCCCGGCGTCGAGGTAGCGCGGGGCGCCAGCATGGGGCGATCGAGATGAGCCTCGATCCGATCGGCCAGCGCGGCCGATGGGGCGCGTTCGGGGGAGCCGGCGAAGAGGGTAGCGAAATGCTCGCGCCAATGTTCAACCTCGCGCGCGAAGGCCGGGTCAGCGAGCTGGCGGCGCAGCGCGGCGGCGCGGTCGTCACCCTCGAGCAGGCCGAGCGCGAGCTCGGCCGCGGCGACGTCGGGATCGGGCCCGCCGGGGGTTTCGAGCAGGTCAGGCGGCGTCATTGAGACACTCCTTGAGCCGGAGGAGGCCGCGGCGGACCCAGCTTTTCATCGTTCCGAGCGGGACCGCCTGGCGCTCGGCGAGCTCGGCATAGGTTAGCCCGTCGAAGAAGGCGGTGCGGATCGCCAAGCGCTGCTTGTCATCGAGCGCGTCGAGGCACAGGTGGAGCTGGCGGGCGCTCTCGTCGGCGAGGATGGTGTCGATCGCGCTAGGGCGGTCGTCGGCGATATCGGGGGCCTCGTCGAGCGGGGTCGAGGGGGTTCGAGCAGCCGAGCGGCGCCAGTCGATTGCGCGGTTGCGGGCGATCGTCGCCAGCCAGCTAATCGGGCTCGCCCGACCGGGCTCGTAGGCGCCGGCCCGTTTCCAAATCGTAAGATAGACGTCGCTCAACACTTCCTCCGCGGCCTGCCGGTCGTTGCAGATACGCAAGATGACGCCGAATAGCTTCGCCGAGGTCAGCGAATAGAGCGCGCGGAAGGCCGTCCGGTCCTCGCGACCGGTCGCGACGAGCGCCTCGGTCAGCCGCGCGCGGGCGGCGGAATCGGCGGGGCGAGGGATGCGAATGTCCACGAAGCTGCGTCTATCGCGCGGCGGACGGGCGGGCAATGGCGCCGTGATCGATGATGGCGCCGGCAACGATATCGTCGAGGTCGGCGCCCGCCGCGAAGCCGGCGTCGAGCCAGGCCTGTTCGATCGCTCTGAGCGCGCGGGCGACGAGCGGGCCCTGAGGGACGCCCTTCGCGATGAGGTCGCCGCCCGAGATCGGCAGGCGCGGGATTGGCCAGGTCGCGATCGTCACGGCGTCCGCGGGGCGACTGGCGAGCAGGAGGCGGTCGATCGCGCCCTCGGTGCCAAGGCGGTAGGCGTGGACCTCGCGGCTGCCGAAGTCGGAGGTCGCGGCGGCGAGCGCCAGGCGCTTGCGTGCCTTGACCGAAAGCTTGAGGCGCGCGGCGATCTTCTCGGCGGTAAGCGGATCTGGCGGAATGAGCGCGGCGAGGCGGCGGAGAGGGTCGCCGGGAATGTCGGCGGCCTGCTCGGCGGCGAGGAGCGCGGCGAGGCGGTCGGTCTCGGTTATCTCGGGCAGGACGGGCAAGAGGATGGCGTGCGCGACCATCGTGCGGATCGTCGGGAGCGGATCGGCGAGCGCAAGCAGCTTGAACAATTCGTCGGCGATGCGCTCGCGCGACAGAGCCATCAAGTCGTTGGCGCGGGCGGTGCAGGCGGCCAGCGCCGCCGCGTCGGGGGCGCCGGCGGCGAAGCGCGCGTGGAAGCGGAAAAAGCGCATGATGCGAAGGTGGTCTTCGGCGATTCGTTCGAGCGGTTCACCGATAAAGCGGACGCGACGGGCCGCGAGGTCGGCCCGACCCTCACCGGTCGGGTCGAACATCTCGCCGGTCAGCGGGTCGGCGTAAAGCGCGTTGATGGTGAAATCGCGCCGCGCGGCGTCGGCCGCCCAGTCGTCGGTGAAGGCGACCGTGGCGCGGCGGCCGTCGGTCGCGACGTCGCTGCGCAGGGTAGTGATCTCGACCAACGTGCCCGACGCGACGGCGGTGACGGTGCCGTGGGCGAGGCCGGTCGGGATCGCCTTGATCCCGGCGTCCGCGAGGCGGGTCATGACGTCTTCGGGGCGAAGTCGGGTGGCGAGGTCGAGGTCGGCATCCTGAAGCCCGAGCGCGAGATCGCGCACAGCTCCGCCAACGAGGCGGGTGGCGCCATGCTTCGCATCGAGTACGTCGAGCAGGCGGTCCATGCCCGGCCGGGTGCGCCAGGCGGCGGGATCAAGCGTCATGGAGTTCGCCGGTGCGGAGGCGACGGGCGAGGTTGACGATCATCGCCGCGGTCGCCCCCCAGATGTTGCGGTCCTGCCAGCCGATCCGGGTGTAGCAGCGCTCGCGGCCGTCGACTTCGATTGTTTCGCGGTGATGGTTGGCGGGGTCGAGGACGAACGCCAGTGGCGCCTCGAACCAGTCGGCGACCTCGCGCGGGTCGGGCTTGAGCGCAAGGTCGGGCGGGATCACGCCGACGACCGGAGTGACGCGGTAATTGGTGATCGTCCGATAGGGGTCGGCGAGGCCGCAGACCTTCACCACCGCCGGGTCGATGGCGAGCTCCTCCCACGCTTCGCGCAGCGCGGTGTGGGCCGGGTCACGGTCGTCGGGATCGACCTTGCCACCGGGGAAGGCGACCTGTCCGGGGTGAAGGCGCATCGCGTCGGGGCGGACGATGAACAGCAGGCCGGGCTCGGGCCGGTCGGTGATCGCGACGAGGACGGCAGCCTCGCGGGTCTCGCCGAGGAGGTCGTCGTGGCCGAGGTCGCCGGTCGAAATGCCTTTGGGCGACGCGCTGGCGAGGGCGGCGGCGAGACGTGCGGCGAGGGTCATGCTGCCACCGCGGGAGTGAGCGCGAAGAAAGCGCCGTTCGACCACACACCGGGCGGGTCATGGGCTTCGGCGAGCGCGATCTCGGCGAGTTCGTAATAGAGCGAGCGGGCGAGTTCGGCCTCGAGCCCACCGCGCACGAGGACGCGCGGCGAGGGGCCGGCGGGCGTGTCGATCACCGTCAGTGGATGGTCGGGCCCGACGATCAGCGCGTCGGCATGATCGATCTCGAGCGCGATTCGGCGGGTTTCATCGGTCCCTTCGCTGGTCATCGCGATGGCGCGGAAGGGGGTGCTGTCGACGGCGATGGTCAGTCGCTCGGCGGGCGTGACCAGGACGTGGCTGCCATCGGGCTCGCGGCGCAACACGGTCGAGAACATGCGGACCATCGCGTCGCGGCCGATCGTCTCGCCGCGATAGGTCCAGCGGCCATCGCGGTGGATGACCATCTCGCTGTCGCCGCAATGCGCGGGGTGCCACCGTTCGACTGGCGGCAGGGTGCGGTCGACGAGCGCCTTCGCCAGCGCGTCGAGCGAGCGTCCGGCGAGCGCGATCGGAGGATTGGATTCGGGCATCGGGCGCCGCTCTACTCGCGGGCAGCCGGGCAATCCAGCCTTGCGCCGCGCCGCCGGCAGCGTAAGGGCGGGGCGATGAGCGAGGCTGAACAGCGCACGGCGATCGTCACAGGGGCGGGGAAGCGGGTCGGCGCGGCGTTGGCGCGGGCGCTGATCGACGATGGCTGGACGGTGGTGGCGCATGTCCATCGTGGTGAAGATCCCGTGCCGGACGGGGCGGTGCGCGTGGCCGCGGATCTTGCCGATCCGGCGGCGGCGGCGACGATCGTCGAGGCCGCGCGCGGGCTTCCTGCGCTGCGATTGCTGGTCAACAATGCCGCGCGCTTCGCCGGCGATGGGTTCGG
>JBKJMA010000152.1:0-2858 GCA_046596505.1 Sphingomicrobium sp. | reverse complement strand
GCTATTACCTCGCCAACCCGCTCGACATCGTCAAGCTGTGGGACGGGGGCATGAGTTTCCACGGCGGAGTCATCGGCACCTCGCTCGGCATCCTCTACCTTGCCCGCAAGAATGGCCTCAACTGGCTGCGCATCCACGATTATGTCGCGTGCTGCGTGCCTCCCGGGCTGTTCTTCGGCCGCTTGGCGAACTTCGTGAACCACGAGCTGTGGGGGGGGCCGACCAATGTGCCGTGGGCGGTCCGCTTCCCCGAGACGATCGCCGGGATCACCGTCCTCGGCCCGCCGCGCCACCCGAGCCAGCTTTACGAAGCCCTCCTCGAAGGCCTGCTCCTGTTCGTGATCCTGTGGGTCATGTTCTGGAAGAGCCAGGCGCGCTACCAGCCGGGCAAGCTCGTCGGCGCGTTCATCTTTTTCTACGGCAGCTTCCGCTTCGGCCTCGAATTTATTCGCGAGCCCGACGCCCAGCTGTCGCGCTTCGCCGAAGTGACCCACCTCCACATGGGCCAGTGGCTGTCCCTCCCGATGATCCTGGGCGGCCTTTACCTGATGGCTACCGCCGCCAGGCGCCGCGTGCGGGTCGAGCCGACCGGCGGGACCGCGAGCGTCGCCTGAGCCGGTGAGCGACTTCTCGACCCGCCTGCGCGCGCGGATCGCCGCCGACGGGCCGATCGGCGTCGACGACTATATCGCCGCCTGCAACGACCATTATTACGCGACCCGCGACCCGCTCGGCGCGGCGGGCGATTTCACCACTGCGCCCGAAATCTCGCAGATGTTCGGCGAGCTGGTGGGCGCCGCGCTGGCCGACGTGTGGCGTCGCGCCGGGGCGCCCGAGGACGCGATCTTCGCCGAGCTCGGCCCGGGCCGCGGCACGCTTGCCGCCGATGCGCGGCGCGTGATGCGCGCGGCCGGTTTCGCGGGTGAGGTCCATTTCGTCGAGACCAGCCCCGCGCTGCGCGCCGCGCAAGCCCGCGCCATCCCCGGCGCCACCTTCCACCACGCCATCGCTGGCCTGCCACCCCGCCCGCTGCTGCTCGTCGCCAACGAATTCCTCGACGCGCTGCCGATCGAGCAGCACGTCGCCGGCGAGCAACGTCGCATCGCCCTGATCCACGACGAACTCCGCTTCACCCGCGACGGCGTCATCAGCGAAACCTCGCCAGTCCGCGACTCCACCGTCGGGGCGCTGTCGACCCACCTCGCAACCCACGGCGGCGCGGCCCTCATCATCGACTATGGCTATCGCGAACCGGCCAGCGGCGACTCGCTCCAGGCCGTCCGCGCGCACCGCTTCGCCGACCCACTCGCCCATCCCGGCGAGCAGGACCTCACCGCCCACGTCGACTTCGCCGCGGTCGCCCGCGCCGCGACCGCGGCCGGCGCGCTGGCCTCCCCGACCGTCGCGCAGGGCAGCTGGCTCGAACGCCTCGGTATCGCCGCGCGGGCGATGGCGCTGGCCGCGAACAACCCCGAACGAACGCAGGAAGTCGCCGCGGCCCGCCGCCGCCTGTGCGACGCGGCCGACATGGGCGAACTGTTCAAGATCGTCGCGCTCCGCTCCCCCGGCTGGCCCGAGCTCGCGGGGTTCCGCGCATGACTTTCCTCTCCGACGTCCGCCCCGCCGACGCGCCGCTCATCGCCACGCTGTTCGAGCAAAGCTTCGTCGAAGCCTTCGGCCAGCTTTACGCCGCCGAGGACCTCGCCGCCTTCCTCGCCACCAAGACCCGGGCCGACTTCGCCCGCGAAATCGCCGACCCCACCTTTCATTTCCAGATCGCCCGCCGCGACGCCGACCCGGTCGGGTTCGTCAAGCTCGGCCCGCCCGACTTCCCCGTCGCAACTCCGCCGGCCACGATCGAGCTGCGCCAGATCTACGTCCTCGACCGCGCCACCGGTCAGGGCACCGGCGCCCGACTGATGGACTGGGCGACCGCCACTGCCCGCGCCACTGGCGCCCGCCACCTTCAGCTCAGCGTGTACATCGACAACCACCGCGCTCGCCGCTTTTACGAACGGCGCGGGTTCACCGCGATCACCTCCTACAAGTTCATGGTCGGCAACCACGCCGACGAGGACCTGATCATGCGGCTCGCGCTGTGACCGTCGACGTCATCACTTCAGCAGCGCTCAAAGGCATCCCTCACGGCTTCCTCGGTCGCCGCGGCGGGGTCTCGCAAGGGGTCGTCGCCGGCCTCAACGTCGGCACCGGCAGCGGCGACGACCCGCTCGCCGTCGCGCACAACGTCCGCCTCGCCTGCGACGCGGTCATGCCCGGCGCAGCGCTCGCCCGCGTTTACCAGATCCACTCCGCGCTCGCCGTCACCGCCGAGCCATGGCCAATGGGAGCCCGCCCCACGGCCGACGCGCTGGTCACCGACCGCCGCGGCCTGCTCCTTGGCATCGTCACCGCCGACTGCGCCCCGGTCCTGCTGGCCGACCGCGAGGCGGGGGTGATCGGCGCCGCCCATGCCGGCTGGCGCGGCGCGATCGACGGCGTGACCGACGCCGCGATCGAGGCGATGGAGGCATTGGGGGCACGCCGGGCACGCATCGCCGCCGCCGTCGGCCCGTGCATCGCGCAAGCCAGCTACGAGGTCGATCCCGGCTTTCGTGACCGCTTCCTCGCCGTCGACCCGGCCAACGCCCGCTTCTTTTGCGAAGGAGGCCGCACCGCGACGCCCCATTTCGACCTCGAAGCCTATGTCGTCGCCCGCCTCCAGGCCGCCGGCCTGACCGACATCGACGCACTCGCCCTCGACACCTACCCTGACCCCGACCGCTTTTACAGCTACCGCCGCGCGACCCATCTCGGCGAGGACGACTACGGCCGCCAATTCGCGCTGATCGGCCTCGCGC
>JBKJMA010000074.1:0-8952 GCA_046596505.1 Sphingomicrobium sp. | reverse complement strand
GCCCGACCAAGGGCGCCCAGGTCCGGCCTGTTCGACGCTGTTGCCTACGCTGCCGGATCCGAAATGCCTTATATATGTCCGCAATAACCGGCGGTTGCGCGCGGAGACCCTGTTCGGAGACCAGTGTGCAGGGTCGGTGGCGGAGAGGGTGGGATTCGAACCCACGGTACCCTTGCGGGTACGCCGCATTTCGAGTGCGGTGCTTTCGACCACTCAGCCACCTCTCCGCGAGGTAGGACGTGCTGGCCGGCGCAAGGAGCGCCGGTCGGTCGGACGGGGCCTCTAGCAGCGGCGTTCGAGCTTGCCTAGAGCGGTCCGATGCGAGCACTTGTTATCGGCGCCTCGGGCGGAATCGGCGCGGCCCTGGCCAATGGACTCGAGGCGCGCGGCTGGGTAGTCGACCGGCTGTCGCGCCGCTCGGATCCGCCGCTAGACCTGACCGACGAGGCGAGCATCGCGGCGGCCGCCGCCGCGCTTTCGGCCCGGGCGCCCTACGGCGTGATCCTCGTCGCCACCGGACTGCTCCACCGCCCCGGCATGGGCCCGGAAAAGAACTGGCGCCAGCTCGATGCCGCCGTGCTCGCGGAAAGTTTCGCGGTGAATGCGATCGGCCCGGCGCTCGTCGCGCGCCATTTCCTGCCGCTGCTCGACCCGACCAAGCGCGCGACGATTGCCTTCCTCTCCGCGCGTGTCGGCAGCATCTCCGATAACCGGCTCGGCGGTTGGTATGGCTATCGCGCGTCCAAGGCGGCGCTGAACCAGTTCGTCCGTACCCTCGCCATCGAACTTACCCGCACCCGCCCCGAAACAATCTGCGTCGCGCTTCACCCGGGGACGGTCGATACCGCTCTCTCCGTCCCCTTCCAGCGCAATGTCCCGGCCGCGAAGCTGTTCACGCCCGAGCGCAGCGCCACCGCGCTGCTCGACGTCCTCGACACGCTTGGTCCCGCCGATTCGGGCCAGCTGATCGACTGGGCCGGAGACCGGATCGCGCCCTGAAGCGCTCCTGAAGCTGCGCCGCGCGAAACGCTTGCCCTGCCGCCCAGCGCGCCTACATAGGAATCATGACAAGGACCGATCTCGTTACCCAGCAGGCCCGCTTCACCATCGGCGAAGTGGTCAAGCACCGCTTGCTCGACTTCCGTGGCGTGATCTTCGACGTCGATCCGGTGTTTGCCAATTCCGACGAATGGTATGAGGCGATCCCCGAGCAGATCCGCCCGGCCAAGGACCAACCTTTTTACCATCTCCTCGCCGAAAACGCCGAGTCGAGTTACGTCGCTTATGTCAGCCAGCAGAACCTCGTCCCCGATGAGGAGGGCGAAGAGGTCGATCATCCGGCGATCAACGGTCTGTTCGACGGTTTCGACGGCGCCCGCTACAAGCTCAGGCCGCAGCACCGTCACTAGGCGCTTCTTGCGCCACAGCCGGTTGACAGGCGAGGCCACGCTGCCTAGTCGCCACGCTTTCCGCGCGGGTACTCCCGCCGCGGTCAAGTTTCGTTGAGAAAGAAGATAGCCAATGTTCGCAGTCGTGCGCACGGGCGGCAAGCAATATCGCGTTGCCCCGGGAGACAAGATCGTCGTCGAGAAGCTCGATGGCAATGCCGGTGACAGCATCTCGCTGACCGACATCCTGCTCGCCGGCGAGGGATCGGACCTGAAGTCGCTCGATGGCCTTGTCGTCGGCGCCGAGATCATCGCGCAGGCGAAGGCCGACAAGGTCACCGTCTTCAAGAAGCGCCGCCGCCACAATTACCGCCGCAAGGCCGGCCATCGCCAGCAGCACACGATCCTGCGGATCGTTTCGATCGGCGACGCCAAGGCCGAGAAGAAGGCCCCGGCCAAGAAGGCTGCCGCTCCCGAGGCGCCGGTCGCCGCCGCGCCCGCCGCCGAGAAGCCGGCCAAGGTTGCCAAGGCCGAAGCGCCCGCCACCAAGGCCGAAGCGCCCGCCACCAAGGCTGAAAAGCCCGCCGCCAAGCCCGCCAAGCCCGCCGCCGCCTCGACAAAAGATGCCGCGCCTGCTAAGGCCGCGGCCAAGAAGACCCCGAAAGCGAAATAATTTTCCATGGCACATAAGAAAGCAGGCGGCTCGAGCCGCAACGGTCGCGACTCCGAATCGAAGCGCCTCGGCGTCAAGAAGTTCGGCAGCGAAACCGTTCGCGCCGGCAACATCATCATCCGCCAGCGCGGCACGCGCGTCTATCCGGGCGCGGGCGTCGGCATTGGCAAGGATCACACCCTGTTCGCTCTTACTGACGGCCGCGTCTCGTTCAAGAACGGGCGCCAAGGCCGCAAATTCGCGTGTGTAGACGCGAACAATATGCCGGCGGTGGCACAGGCAGCAGAATAGGGATCGGTCACGAAAAGGCCGCTCCCGGGAGGGGGTGGCCCAAATGGTGACTGGACATCCGGAACCCAAAAGGGAGAAGAGGGCACCCCCCTCTCCTCCCTTTTTTCTTTTCCCAAAACTGTAACTTGGCGAGCCTAACCGCTCGCCCAGCGGGAGAAGAAACAATGTTCGCCAGAACAGCAAGACTGCTACTGAGACCCGGCTGGGCCGAGGATGCGCCGGCGCTGGCGCACGCGATCGGCGACGAGGCCATAGTCCGCAACCTCGCTACCGCGCCGTGGCCCTACGCGCTGGGCGACGCAGAGGCGTTCCTCGCCTCCCCGCGCGATCCGGTGCTGCCGTCGTTCCTGATCATAGCACGTACCGCCGGCTCGCCCGGGATCGTTGGCGCGTGCGGCATCGCCCGGCGCGCGTCGGGGCGGGTCGAACTCGGCTACTGGATCGCGCGGGCTTATTGGGCGCGCGGCTATGCCACCGAGGCCGGCCGCGCGCTGATCGACATTGCCGCGACGCTCGGCCTCGCCCAGCTCGACTCGTCCCATTTTCTTGACAATCCGGCGTCTGGCCGGGTGCTCGAGAAGCTCGGCTTCAAGGCCATCGGCCTGACCGCCCCGCGCTACAGCTGCGCGCGCGGCGGCGATGCCCCGTCTCGGCTGCTGCGCCTCGATCTCGCGGCGGCGGCGGCGGCAACGGCGACGACGACGACGGACGTCGGACAACTCGCCGCGTAGAAAAACTCTCCTCGGGCCCGGATTAAATCCTCGGGCTTGGGGAGGATATGATCAGGCCACGACCGGCGCATCATATTGGGCGATGAGCGCGCGATCATCTTCGTTCCATGGATGGAAACCCGGCAGGAAGAAATGAACCCAGGCCAAGAAGATCTTGCGCATCATTCCGGGCCGAATCCACATGTACCACAGCAGCGACGACCAGGCTTTGAAGCCGGTAATTCCGTCCTGCCGCAGCAGCTCGAGCGACCCCGCCGTCCGGTCGACGACGAAATTGTGGGTGACGAGCAGCATGACCTTGAACTTGACCTTCCAGCGCTTGCCGCGCGGCCACGCTTTCGTCGCGTGAAGCCATGTGTCGTAGGCGACTCCCTTATGCTCGATTTCCTCGGTTGCGTGCCAGTGCCACAGCGCGGCCGTCTCGGCATCGGCGCCGGCGAGGTGGCGCGGGTCGGCGAGTAGTTCGTGCGCCAGGATTGCGGTGAAATGTTCAAGCGCCATTGTCGCCGCCAGGTTGACGATCGGCGGCCTTGATTTGGTCAGATCGAGGCGAGCGGCAACCCTGTCCTCGAGTGGCTTGAGGTCATAGCCCGCGTCGACGGCACGGCGATTGAACGCCAGATGCTCGCGGCTGTGGATCACTTCCTGCGTAGTGAACGCGCGAATCTCGCTCGCCAGCGGCTCCGGCGCTCCGTCGCGGAACTTGCGCACGCTATCGACGAAGAATGCCTCACCGAGCGGGAAGGTCGCCGATAGCGCATTATACAGCGCGCTCGCCGCCGGGTTGCCGCCGTGCCACCAGCGCGGCGTCGCCTCACCGCGTCCGAAGCGGCGATCGCGCGGGGTGATGATCAAGTCGGACGGAGTCGAACCGTCGTTTCGGGTGTGAGCGTTCATAATCCTGATCTGGACTTAGCTAACATAAATGTCAATAAGTAGAGATCGTGACAGGCTGACTTTAGTCTGACTTTCCGACTAGAGCATGAGGATGATCCGCCGCCGCCAGTCTCCCGACGATGCCCGCGCCGCCGCAGTTGAGGCCGCGCATGGGCTGCTGATCAAGGAAGGGGTCGCCGCCGTCACCCTCAAGGCGGTGGCGTCACGCATCGGCCGGACCCACGCCAACCTGCTCCACCATTTCGGCTCTGCGGCAGGGCTTCACCGCGCACTCGCCGAAGAGATCGCGCGCCGGGTTTCGGCCTCGATCACCGCCGCTATCGCCAGCCGGCGACGCGGCGAAGCAACCCCGCGCGACGTGGTCGACGCGATGTTCGACGCGTTCGCCCGCGACCGCGTTGGCGAACTGGTCGGCTGGATCGCGCTGACCCGCCAGCGCGAGGCGCTCTTGCCCGTGACCGAGACCGTCGCCGCGATCCTCGCCGACTTCCGCGCCGCCGGCGATCCCCGACCGATGGACCGTGTCGTCCTCGGCCTCGTCCTGCTCGCGATCGGCGACAGCCTGGTCGGCGCCGAAGTCGCTGCCGCGACCGGCGACGACCCGATGGCGGTCCGCGAGATCGCCGTCGCGCAGATCGGCGCCCTGCTCTCCTAGGCTTACGATTCGACGCCGCATCCTCTAAGGGGCGCGGATGCACTTTCTCGATCAGGCCAAGATCTTCGTCCGCTCGGGCGCCGGTGGCCCCGGCGCGGTGAGCTTTCGGCGCGAAAAATTCGCCGAGTTCGGCGGCCCCAACGGCGGCCACGGCGGCAAGGGCGGCGACATCATCTTCGAAGCCGTCGCCGGGCTCAATACGCTGATCGACTTTCGTTACACCCAGCATTTCCGCGCGCCTCGCGGCAAGGGGGGCTCGGGTTCCAACCGCACAGGCGCCGGCGGCGACGACCTCGTCATCAAGGTTCCCGTCGGCACACAGGTGCTCGCCGACGACGAGGAGCGTTCGCTGCTGATCGACATCACCGAGGTCGGCCAGCGCGTGACCCTGCTACGCGGCGGCGAAGGCGGGCGGGGCAACGCCAGCTACAAGACTTCGACCAACCGCGCCCCGCGTCAGCACGGCACCGGCTGGCCGAACGAGGAAATGTACGTCTGGCTGCGGCTCAAGCTGATGGCCGACGTCGGCATCGTCGGGCTCCCGAACGCCGGCAAATCGACCCTGCTCAACCGCATCACCAACGCCGTCGCCAAGGTCGGCGACTATCCCTTCACGACACTGCGTCCGCAACTGGGCGTGGTCAGCCACAAGCAGCGCGAATTCGTGCTGGCTGACATTCCCGGCCTGATCGAGGGCGCCGCCGAGGGCGCCGGGATCGGCGACCGCTTCCTCGGCCATGTCGAGCGTTGCCGCGCGCTGCTCCATCTGGTCGATGCCGAGGGCGAGGACCCGGTCGACGCGTGGCGCATCGTGCGCGGCGAACTCGACGCCTATGGTGCCGGCCTCGAAGACAAGCCGGAGCTCGTCGCGCTCAGCCGCTGCGACCTCGTCGACTCCAAGGATCTCGCCAAGCTGCGCACGAAGCTCGCCAAGGCGTCGGGCACCGAGCCTCACCTCATCTCCGCCGCGACTGGCGACGGGATCGACGAGCTGATCGAGGCCCTGTTCACGTTGATCGGCGACGTCGCGGTCGCCAATGCCGAGGCGGTCGAACCCGAAGCCGCCTGGTCACCGCTTTGAAGGCCGCTCCGCTATGACCATCGCAATCACCGGCGCGACCGGCTTCGTCGGCGGGCGCCTGCTGCATTGCTTGCAGGATCAGCACCGCGACATTCGCGCCCTCACCCGCCGCCCGATGAAAGCGCGCGAGGGGGTGACCTGGGTTCAGGGTGACCTCGCCGACCACGCAGCGCTCGACCAGCTTGTTGCCGGGTGCGAAAGCGTGATCCACGTCGCCGGCGTGCTCAACACCCCCAATGCGGCGGGTTTCGAGGCCGGCAATGTCGCCGGCACCAAAGCCATGCTCGCCGCCGCGACTGCCGGCGGAGTGCAACGCTTCGTCCATGTCTCGTCACTTGCCGCGCGCGAGCCCGACCTGTCGCTCTACGGCGGATCGAAGTCGCGCGCGGAAGCCCTCGTCCGTTCCAGCACCCTGCCCTTCGCGATCGTCCGCCCGCCAGCCGTCTATGGCCCCGGCGACCGCGAGACGCTCGACCTGTTCCGCATGGCCAGCAAGGGGGTAGTCCTCCTCCCGCCGACCGGCAGCCTGTCGCTGATCCACGTCGACGACCTCGCCCGACTGCTTGCCGCGCTGGCCGACCCGGCCTCGCCCGCCGGCCTGACGGTCGAACCCGACGATGGTACGCGCGGTGGCTTCACCCATCCCGAATTCGCCGCACTGCTCGGTGAAGCGGTCGGCAAGAAAGTGTTTCCGCTCTCCGCCCCGCAACCCCTGCTCCGCGTCGGCGCCGCGCTCGACCGCTTCTTCCGCCGCGGCAGCGCCAAGCTGACCCCCGACCGGGTCGCCTATTTCTGCCATCCCGACTGGGTCGCGGACCCCGCGCTCGCCCCGCCCGCCGACCTTTGGCAACCCGCGATCTCGACTCCCGCCGGCCTGCGCGACACCGCCCGCTGGTACCGCGAGCAACGCTGGCTTTAGCCTGCACTGAAACCGGCTTTAGTTCCGCCGCGCTTCCGCCCCATTCCGTTGCGAAAGCGGCGATCCACTCTTAAGGCGACCCGATGACCGACCGCGACACCACCCTCGATATCGTCCAGCGCCAGATCGCACCCTTCAACAAGAAGGGGATCGCGGTCACCGAGGCGACCCGCTTCGCCCAGGACCTCGAGTGGGACAGCCTGACGGTGCTCGATTTCGTCGCCAACATCGAGGACGAGTTCGACATCCTCATCACCATGAACCAACAGGCCGAGATCGAGAGTGTCGGCCAGTTGGTCGACGCAGTTACCGAACTCAAGGCCGACTGACATGGGCGACCTGTTCGACAAGTTCGATCCGCTGATCGAGATCCGCCGCTCGTTGCTCTCGACCGGGATGACCGACCCGTTCAACCTCGTCATGGAGCGGGTAGAAAGCCCGACCGTCGCGATCTGCAACGGCAAGCGCACGATCCTGCTCGGCACCTACAACTACATGGGGATGACGTTCGACCCCGACGTGATCGAGGCAGGCAAGCAGGCGCTCGACGAATATGGCTCGGGCACGACCGGCAGCCGGGTGCTCAACGGCACCTACGCCGGCCACCGCGCCTGCGAAGACGCGTTGAAAGACTTCTACGCGATGGACCATGCGATGGTCTTCTCGACCGGCTACCAGGCCAATCTCGGGATCATCTCGACCGTCGCCGGCAAGGATGACTATGTCGTCCTCGACATCGACAGCCACGCCTCGATCTATGACGGCTGCGCGCTCGGCAACGCTCAGATCGTGACCTTCCGCCACAATGACGTCGAAGCGCTGGAGAAGCGCCTCAAGCGGATCCCCGAGGGCGCCGGCGTGCTGGTGGTGCTCGAGGGCGTTTATTCGATGCTCGGCGATGTTGCGCCGCTCAAGGAAATGGTCGCTGTTGCAAAGGCGGCCGGCGCGATGGTGCTGGTCGATGAGGCGCACTCGATGGGCTTCATCGGCGAGAACGGTCGCGGCGTCGCCGAGGCCGAGGGCGTCATGGGCGACGTCGACTTCATCGTTGGTACCTTCTCCAAATCGGTCGGCACGGTCGGCGGCTTCTGCGTCTCGAACCATCCCAAGTTCGAAATTCTCCGTCTCGTCTGCCGCCCTTACGTGTTCACCGCCTCGCTTCCACCGAGCGTCGTCGCGTCCGCCGCAACGTCAATCCGCAAGCTGATGCACGGCGGCAACAAGCGCGCGCACCTGCTCGAAAATTCGAAGAAGCTCCATGCCGGGCTCAAGAACCTCGGCTTTCAGCTTGGCACCGACGAGCCGCAGTCGGCGATCATCGCGGTGATCATGCCCGATCTCCAAAAGGGCGCGATGATGTGGGAGGCGCTGCTCAACGAGGGGCTTTACGTCAACCTCGCCCGCCCGCCCGCGACCCCGGGCAACATGACCCTGCTGCGCTGCTCGCTGTGCGCCGAACATAGCGTCGAGCAGGTCGACCAGATCCTCGGCATGTTCGAAACAGCCGGTCGTGCGACGGGCTGCATCGCGGCGTCGGTGAGCTGACTCTTTCACTCCCGCCTGCAACAGGGTAGGTTCACGGCATGATGTCGGGGGAAGAACGAACGTTCGACTGGGGACGTGGCTGGGCCGCCGCCGGTGCTTTCCTCGCGACGCTGATCCTGCTCGGCATGGTCGTCCTCGTCGCCATGTCGAACAAGGCACGCGACGCTGCGCTCGAGAGCGAACGCCACGCCTATGACGTGAACCTGCTCACTCGCAACGTCGATGCCACGCTGCAACGGTCGCAGAATGCGCTCGGCACCTTCGTCCTCGACGAAAAATCGGCGACGAGCGGGAACATCTATTACAGCCAGTGGCGCCTGGCCGGCGAGCAGATCAACCAACTCGACAAGCTCGTCGCCAACGATCGTCAACAGAGCCGCCGTGTCGATCAGCTCGAATATCTTTACCGCCAGCGCGGAACCGAGTTCGCCACCGCCGCCCGCTCCGTCTCGGGCAAGAACGGCACCATCGCGATCAATTTCTATTATGCCGCGACCCAGTCGCCGGTCGGCCCGACGCTCGCCGCCAAGCTGACCGAAATCGCCGACAGCGAACGGGCGGCGCTTGAAACGCACATGGCGCAGACCCAATTTTTTTCCGCCCGCGCCGACCGCCTGACCGATTACTTGAGCTGGCTCGGAATGCTCGCCGGGGTCGGCGGGATCATTCTCGGCTCGGTCGCGATCCAGGCGCTACGCCAGAATGCCGCCGAGCCGAGAATGATCCCGCCGACCCCGGCGAGCATTCCGAGCCAGCTCAAGTAATCGGTCAG
>JBKJMA010000066.1:0-14404 GCA_046596505.1 Sphingomicrobium sp. | reverse complement strand
TCCATCACCTGCAGCACCGCCTCATACAGCGCGCTGTCGACGACCTGCCCCTTGCCGCTCTTCTCGCGCGCGTGGAGCGCGGCCAGTGCGCCCATGCAGGCATAGGTCGCCGCCAGGCTGTCGCCGATCGACACCCCCATCCGGCTCGGCGGGCGGTCGGGGTCGCCGACGATGTTGCGCCACCCGCCCATCGCCTCGCCGATCCCGCCGAACCCGGCGCGGTCGGAATAGGGGCCGGTCTGGCCATAGCCCGACACCCGCACGATGATCAGGCCGGGGTTTTCGGCGTGGAGCGTCTCGGGCGAAAGGCCCCATTTCTCGAGCGTGCCCGGGCGGAAATTCTCGATCAATATATCGGCCTTGGCGATCAGCCGGCGGGCGAGGTCCTGCCCCTCGGGGACGCGCAGATTGGCGCTGACGCTCTGCTTGTTGCGCGCGACGACTTCCCACCACAGCCGATACTCGCCGCGCCCCCAGTCGCGCATCGGGTCGCCCTTGCCCGGGGGCTCGATCTTGATCACCTCGGCGCCCATGTCGCCGAGCAGCTGGCCGCAGAATGGCCCGGCGATCAGCTGGCCCATCTCGATCACGCGGATGCCGTCGAGCGCCCCCGTTTGTCCCCCGTCCGCGATCATCAGGCGGCCGCTACCTGGTGGTGCCATACCGGCGGGCGAGGGGCGGGTAGGCCGGTCTCGGCCTCGCACCGCTCGCGCAATTCGTCGATCGATCCGCCGCGGTCGAACAGTTCGCCCGATGTGCCCGCCGCGCGCATCTCGTCGCGCAGCCGGGCGGTGGCCGCCTCGTCGACCGATCCGTCGGCGGCGATCGCCACGCCATAGGCCTTGGCCCCCTCGGTGGTGACCAGTCCCTGCCGGATTTCCTTGGCAACCAGCGCCGGGTCGCGTTCGAGCGGATCGCCCCAGCCGCCGCCACCCCAAGTGATGAAGTGGAGCAGTTCGCCCGCCTCGACCGCCATGCTGTCGAGCTTGTTGGCGACGATCGTCTGGGTGCCGTCCCTTGTCTCGTGGATCTTGCGCGCCCGCGCCCCCGGGCGGCCGCCGTTGACCCCCCACGGATAGGTGAACCAGCGGTCGTCGTGGATCGACACCGTCCCCGCCGCCAGAAAGCGGTAGCTCATCAAGATGCCGTTGCCCCCGCGGAATTTCCCCGCTCCGCCCGAATCCGCAATCGCCTCGTACCGCTCGATCCTGAGCGGGAAATAGCGTTCCAGGAACTCGTTCGGCACATTGGTGAAGCCGGGCCATAGCGAGTGCCCGTCGGGCCCGTCGCCGAACGGCTTGCCGGGGATTCCGCCGAAACCGATCTGGAACAACTGGAACCACTCGCCCTGATCATCGCGCCCCGAATACATCAGGTGCGGCGACGACGAGAATCCCGCCGCGCACAGGAACTCGGGCGTCCGCTGGCCGAGCAGCCCGCCCAATATATCGAAGATTCGCCCGAGCGCATGCGTCCGCCCCGACAGCGCCGCAGGATAGCGCGGTTTCAGCAGCGAGCCCTGCGGGATCCGCACGTCGATCAGGTCATAGAAGCCGTCATTGAACATGATCTGCGGGTCGAAGACCATGATCATGTAGATGCCGAAGAACATCTTGAACATGTTCTCGTTGAGGTAGAAATTGATCGACGCGTCGGATTGCGGATCGGTCCCGGCGAAGTCGAGGATGACCTTCTCGCCCTCGCGCCACATCGTGCACTTGATCTTGTACGGCCCGTACCCGACCCCGTCGTCGCAGACATAATCCTCGAACGTCACCTTATCGATCCCGACCGAGCTTTCGATCAGCGACTTCATCGCGCGGTGATTGCGCGCCAGCAGCGCACTCGTCGCCGACACATAGACGTCGTCGCCGAACCGCCGGCACATCTCCTCGACCCGCCGCGCCGCCACCCGGCACGACGCGATCAGCGCGTTCAAATCGGCCGCGCACCAGTCGGGCTTGCGCGTCTGGTGCATCACCAGCTTGATCAGGTCCTCGTTATACTCGCCCTTGGCATAGATCTTGACCGGCGGGATCCGCACCCCCTCCTCGAAGATCGAGCGGGCGTCGATCGGCATTGACCCGGCGACCTTGCCGCCGATGTCCGACTGGTGACCGAACATCGCGGTCCACGCCACCAGCCGCCCCTCGCGATAGACCGGCAACAGCACCAGCCAGTCGTTCGAATGGCTGACCGCGCCCTCGCAGCTGTAGGGGTCGCTGAGAAGGATCATGTCGCCCTCCTCGATCGTCCCGTCGAACCCGCGCAGGAAGCCATCGATGAAGCTGCCGAACTGGCCGACGATCATCTTGCCGTCGGGGTCGGCGATCAGTGGGAAGGCATCGCCCTGCTCGCGGATCCCCGGCGACATGGCGGTGCGGACCAGCGTCGCGTCCATCTCGATCCGCGCATTGCGCAGCGCATTTTCGATGATATCGAGCGTGACCGGGTCGATCTCGATCGGCGCGAACGGGGTCATATTGGCCTGAATGATCTGCGCGGGCATCTAGCGGGCCTCCGGGTTGATCAGGATATTGCCGGTCGCGTCGACCTCGGCGACATGGTCCGACAGGATCAGCGTCGTGGCATCCATCTCGGTCACCACCGCCGGTCCGCGCACCTTGTCCCCGGCGCGCAGTTTCGCGCGGTCGTAGATCGTCGCCGACTGCGTCCGCCCGTCCATCCACACGTCCTGCTCGTAAAGCCGCGCCGCCGCCGGATCGCCGTCGCCGCGCTCGATCGCCTGCGCGCTGACATTGGCATTGGTGCCCAGTGCGACGACGCGGATGTTGACCAGTTCCTGCGGCACCGGGAGATTGAAGGTGAACAATCTTTTGTGCTCGGTGTCGAACCGCTCGACCAGCTCGACGATGTTGGTTCCCAGCGGCACCGACAGCGGCACTTCGAACGCTTGGCCGGCATAACGGATGTCGATCTCGACCATCAATTCCTGGTCGCCGCGCGCGACCCCTTCGGCCTCGAGCTCGGCGGCGACCTGCTCGCTGACCTCGGCGATCACCGCGCGCACTTCGGCGTCGTCGGTCTGCGTCACGAGGCGGTTGAAGCTCCTCTGCGCATCGACCCTCAATCGCGTCGTCGCATCGCCATAAGCGCATAGCACGCCCGGCGACGGCGGGATGATCACCGGCCAGCTGCCCATCAGCACGCCCATCGCATTGCCGTGCAGCGGACCCGCCCCGCCGAACGCCATCAGCGCGAAATCGCGCGGGTCATAGCCCTGCTGGACCGACACCAGCCGCAGGGCGCCGAACATCGTCTCATTGACGATCGCGACGATCCCCGCCGCGGCCTCCATCAGCGACAGGCCGAGCGCGTCGGCCACCGTCTGCACCGCGCGCGTCGACGCCTCGCGGTCGAGCTTGAAGCTTCCGCCGAGCAAATTCTCCGGAAGGAAACCGAGCACCACATTGGCGTCGGTCACGGTCGGCAATTCGCCGCCGCGGCCATAAGCCGCTGGCCCCGGCACCGCGCCGGCCGATTGCGGCCCGACGCGCAGCGCCTTGGTCAGTTGGGGCACGCTGGCGATCGATCCGCCGCCCGCCCCGACCGTCTTCACGTCGAGCGACGAGGCGCGCACCGTCAGATGCCCGACGCTCGTCTCGCGCCGTAGCCGCGGTCTGAAATCTTCGATCAGCGCGACGTCGGTCGATGTCCCGCCCATGTCGAGCGTCAGCACATTGGCGTGACCCGAATTGCCCGCGACCCACACCGCCCCGGCGACCCCTCCGGCCGGCCCCGACATCAGCAGATTGACCGGTGCGGTACGGCTCTTCTCAGCCGACATCAGCCCGCCGTCCGACCGCAGCAGCGACAATTTCGCCTCGCTCCCCCACTCGGCCAGGTCGCGCATCAGATTGCCGACATAGCGCGACACCGTCGGCCGCACCGCGCTGTTGGCGACGGTCGTCAGCGCGCGCTCATATTCCTGCATCTCGGGCAGGATGTCCGCCGAGATACTGACCGGCACCCCGGGCAATTCCTCCGCGACAATCTCCGCCACGCGCCGCTCGTGGACCGGGTTGAGATAGGAGTTGATCAGGCAGACGGTGACCGCCTCGACCTTCTCCTCGGCCAGCCGGCGGATGTTCACGCGCAGCGCCACCTCGTCGAGCTCGCGCACGATTTCGCCGTTCGCCCCGATCCGCCCCGGCGCCTCGATCGTCGCCTCCAGCGGCGCCATCGGCTCGGGTTTGGGCCACACGATCCACGCCGCGAGCCCGCCCGGCACCAGGCTGCGTGCGATCTGCAGGATATGGCGATAGCCCTCGGTCACGATCAGCCCGACCCGCGCGATCTTGTGCTCGAGCACGGCATTGGTCGCGACCGTCGTACCGTGGAGGAACAGCGACAATTCGCCCGGCCCGATCCCCGCCGCCGCGCACACCGCCTTCGCCCCGGTGATGACCGCCTCGGACGGATCATGCGGCGTCGACGGCACCTTGTCGCGCCATGTGCGGCCGGTGGCATCGTCGATCACCAGCAGGTCGGTGAACGTGCCCCCGACATCGACTCCAAGACGATAGCTCATGCGCTCTCCCGCTGCTGTTCCGAGATGGTGAAATCGCCGGATCGCCCGACTCGGCTCGGCAGGGCCTTGTCCATTATCCCGGCCAGCCACAAGTTCGCGGCCAATGCGTCGCCAAGCGCAATTTCGCAGTCGATCCCGCTGTGCTCGAACAGATAGACCAGTTCCTCGGTGGCGAGATTGCCCGCCGCCCCCGGCGCGAACGGACAGCCGCCCAGCCCGCCGAGCGCGCTGTCGAAAATACGGCATCCCGCCTGATACGCCGCCCAGGCATTGGCCGGCGCCATCCCGCGCGTGTCGTGAAGATGGACCCGGATCGGGAACTCGTCGCCCAGCCGGTGGCGCGCCTGTTCGACCAAGGCGCCGACCTGGCGCGGGACGGCGACGCCAATCGTGTCGGCAAACGCGATCTCGCGCGCGCCGCACCCGACCAGTTCCTCGGCGAGCCCAAGCACGCGGTCGGGATCGACCGGTCCTTCGAACGGGCATCCGAAACTCGCCGAGATGGTCACTTGCGCATCGAGCCCGGCGGCATTGGCGGCGCGGATCATCGCGCGGTTGGCGGTAAGTCCCTGCGGCACGGTCTGGCCCTGGTTGGCGATCCCGAAGGCGTCGGTCGCAACCATCACGCAGCCGATCTCGTCGATCCCGCGCGAACCTTGCGACGACGCCACCGCGCGCTCGACCCCGCGCTCGTTCAGGCACAGCCCGATAAAGCTGACCCCCGGCGCTTCGGGCAGGGCGGCGGCGAGCGCGTCGGCATCGGCCATCTGCGGCACGCGGCGCGGGTTGACGAAACTCGTCACCTCGATCCGCCTGGCCCCGATCGCTACCAGCCGTTCGATCAGCGCCAGCTTATCGGCGGTCGACACCGCGCGCGACTCATTCTGCAGCCCGTCGCGCGGGGACACTTCGACGAGGGTGACCGGCGTCATCCGATTTGTATACAAACCAGAGTACCCCTTGTATAGCGGCAACGAACCGGAAAAACTGTGCCCCAATGACCAGCATCGATCTACATCAGGATTATGCCCGCGCCGGGTTCAACGGCCGGCTCGACCCAGGTTGGCGCCCGGCGCTCGTCCTCGTCGATTTCGCCCGCGCTTATTTCGACCCGGCGTGCGGTCTCTACACCCACCCCGAGGCGGCCCGCGCCAAAGCCGCAAGCCTCGCCGAAGCGGCGCGCTCTGCGGGTGCGCCCGTCATCTTCACCCGGGTCGAGTATGTCGCCGGCGACCCCGCCCGCGACGGGGGCAATTTCTATCGCAAGCTGCCTGCGCTTGCCGCCTTTGATCGCGGCAACCCGCTCGGCGACTTTACCGACGATCTGCGCCCACACGACGGCGATCTCGTGATCACCAAGCAATATCCCAGCGCCTTTTTCGGGACCGGGCTCGCCGACCAGTTGCGCGCGCACGGCGTCGACACGGTGCTCGTCGCCGGGCTGACCACGTCGGGCTGCGTTCGCGCCACCGCGCTCGACGCGCTGTGCGAAGGATTCGCCCCATTCGTGGTGCGCGACGCCTCGGCCGATCGCGACCCGGCGGTGCACGAGGGAAATCTGTTCGACCTCCAGGCCAAATATGCCGAGGTGGTCGAAACCGCCGCCATGCTCGACTATCTCAACTCGCTTGGACGATGATCGTTTGAGCTGAATCGATCCAAACGTAAATCATAGTCTAGTCATTGCCTTAAAGCCTGATTTACACTTCCACCTCAACCGACCGGGCTCTCGTCGCTGACCCGCGCGGCGGTCTTCGCAAAGGCGTGGAAGGCGCGGCGGATGTGTGCCGTCATCACCGCCCGCGCCCAGTCGGGGTCGCGCTCGGTGAAGGCCTGGATCAACTCCTGGTGCTCGCGCACCGACTGCACCAGCTGGTCGGGGCCATAGTGCATCGCGGTACGGCGGACGATCGGCTGCTCGACCAGCATCGCCAGGCTCGATTCGAGATATTTCGACTGGGCCGCCTCGACGATCAGCCGGTGGAATTCGCGGTTATGTTTGAGGAAGTCGGCGATGTCCTGCTCGTTGCTGAGCACCGCCTGTTCGATCCGCGCATTGCACGCCCGCAGCGCAGTCATTCCCTCCGCCGTGAAGCGCCGCGCCGCGCGCGCCGCGGCATGCCCCTCGAGCATCCCGCGCAAGGTGAACATTTCGGAGAGGTCCTCGCTACTCCATTCGGCAACGAACGCACGCTTCGAATCCGACCGAACGACATAGAGTTCGGCCTCCAGTCGCCGCAAGGCATCCCGCACCGGTGTGCGCGAAACCCCGCAAATTTCAGCCAGTTGCTCTTCCTTGAGCTGCGCGCCCGGCGGGGCGTCGCCGGACAGGATAAGTCCGCGGATCTCCGCATAGGCCCGGTCGGAAGCGCGTGACATGGGCCGTGAATTAAGCGCGTTCAAGCGAAGGCGCAACCGCTTGACGCCGAGTTTTGTGTACAATATTAGGTGGGAATGGGGGAATCAGCATGACTGCCGATCGGCGGATCAAGGTTATCGTACCCATTCCGATGGACGAGGCGGGGGTCGCCAACCGTGCGCTCCAGCTTCCGGCCGAGTTCGTCGCGCCCGGCTTTCGTCCCGAATTTACCGCGGTCAAATGGGGCGCGGCGCTCGGCGACAGCTATCACGACATGCTGCTGATGGACTGGACCGTATTCCAGGCCGGCATCTCGGCCGAGGACGAAGGCTATGCCGGGGTCCTCATCGACACGGTTAGCGACAGCGGGCTTCGTGCGCTGCGCTCACGCCTGTCGATCCCGGTGGTCGGCCCGGGCGAGGCCGCCTTCGCTACCGCGATGATGCTTGGCAAGCGCTTCACCGTCCTGACCATGTGGGAGGAGTGGTTCCCGCTCTACGAGAAGACGCTGACTGAATATGGCTGGTGGGACCGGGTCGCCTCGCTCCGCTCGATCGACACCCGCCCCGATGTCACCGAGCTGCTCGCGGGCAAGGAAGAAGTGATCTTCGCCAAGCTGCGCGAGGAGGCCGAAGCGGCGATCGAGGAGGATGGCGCCGACGTCATCGTGCTCGGCTCGACCACGATGCACCAGTCGGCGGCTTATCTCGCCAGCGTCCTTGCCGTGCCCGTGATCAACCCCGGCCAGGTCGCCTACAAGCAGCTCGAACTGCTGATCAGCCTCGGGCTGACCCATTCGAAGGCCGCATTCCCGTCCCCTGAAGTGGGCAAGGACGCCGACATCCGAAAGGGCTGGGCATGAGCTTGGGCATGAGCTGGAACGAAGCCGGGGCGGGGCAGGAAGCGCTGCCGTATCCGTTCTACATCGACATCGTCACCAAGCGCTACTTCAACGGCGTCGATAACAAGGATCTGCGTGGAGTTCTCGATTGCTTCACCGAGGACGCCGTCCTCACCGAAGTGACCTCGAACACCGTCCACTCGGGCCGGGACACCGCCATAAGCGCGATGTTCGAGAAGTTGTTCACCGACTTCTCGTCGATCTGGCACGGCAACTTCGTCCACACCGCCGACCCCGATTCGAACTCGGTCAACAGCCAGTTCACGGTGCTGATCACCCCCAACGACGGCGACGAACTGCGCTACGAGAATTGCAACCGCTTCTACCTCAAGGGCGACCGCTTCCACCGCGTCTACGTCTACATGAGCGGCGACAACCTCCTCCAGCCGGGAGATGCGTGATGCAATATGAGCCCACGCTGTCGCGCGCCGAGTTGATTGAGTTTGCGACGAAATCCTACTTCGGCAGCGTCGACGCGAAGGATATGGCGGCAACGCTCGCCTGCTTCCACGACGAATCCTCGTTGACCGTCCAGACCAGTTTCACCCGTCACGCCGGCAAGCCCGCGATCCACCGGATGTTCGAGGAATTCTTCGGCTCGTTCGAAACGATCGTGCACCGCGATTTCACCTGCACCGTCGACGAGGCCAACGGCCGTATCTCGGCCAGCTTTGAAGCGGTGCTGACCGCCGCCGACGGCTCGGTGACCAGGCTCAACAACACCAATTTCTGGCGTTTCCGCGACGGAAAATTCCAGGAAGTCCATGTCTACATGAGCGGGGCCAACGTGCTCGTCTGACGCTCGACAATATCTAAGGGGAACTGCGATGAAGACGATGACGATCCTGACCAGCGGATGTGCTTTAGCGGCGCTGATCTGTGCGCCCGCCGTCGCCCAGCCGGCGGCGCAGCCGTTGCCCGATCCGGCACGGGCCTCGGTCAACGACGCGCCGCCGCCGGGCGACATCATCGTGACGGCGCGGCGGCAGAACGAGCGGCTGATCGACGTTCCGGCGTCGGTCACCGTGCTAACCGCCGACACACTCGCCAAGACCGGTATCCAGACTGCCGATCAGTTCGTCCAGCTGACACCCGGCGTGACGATCGTCACCGGCACCGCCGAGGCGGGCGATACCCAGATCAACATCCGCGGGATCAACGGCGCGCGCGACGCCGAAAGTTCGGTCGCACTGGTCGTCGACGGCATCCTCAAGACCAACACAGCCCAATTGAACCAGGACCATGGCACGCTTCGTCAGATCGAGGTGCTTAAGGGCCCGCAGGGCGCGCTTTACGGCCGCAACGCCGCCGCCGGCGCGATCGTCGTGACCACGCTCAAGCCCCGCGACCATCTCGAGGGCGGCGCGCGCGCCAGTTACGCCAACCACAGGACGATTGAGGGATCAGCCTATCTCGCCGGCCCGATCGGCCCGGGTGTCGGCTTCGTCGTGTCGGGCAATTACCGCAAGACCGACGGCTTTTATCGCAACATCTTCCTGGCCGACCCGCACACTGTCGACGACCAGAAAGTCTATGGTGTCGATGGCCGCATCATCGCTCAGCTCGCGCCGGGTACGACGCTCGACTGGAAAGCGCGCTATGCCAAGCTGTCGGGCGCCTCGATCGCGTTCAACGCGGCGTTCCATTTGCCCCAGTTCGCGGCGTTCAACCCGGCGTTCAACGAAGACGTCAACGATCACCCGTTCCGGTTTTACGGCAACATCCGCCCGACCAACGACCAGCGCACGATCGAGACTTCGCTCAAGCTCGAGCAGGACCTGGGCGCGGTGAAGATGACCGCGTGGGGGCTTTATTCCAACATCAAGCAGGACCTCGTCGCCGACGGCACCTCGGCAGATTTCGCGCGCTACATCTCGCCCGCGCTGGGCGCACCGGCCAACCCGACCAATATCGCGGTGCAGAATGCCTGTTTTGCCTCCACCGCAGCTCTGACGGGCTTTCCGGTCAATCAGCCGGGCTTCATCGGCCAGATTCCGGTGCCGTTTCTGTTCGCGCCCGCGACCGGATCGACCTTCGGGCCCTATTCGCCGACGACCTGCGACGGCACCCAGTTCCAAGTCCGCAACCAGAAGGACATCAGCGCCGAAGTCCGCTTCGCTTCGACCGCGCCGGGCCCGCTTAGCTGGCAGCTTGGCGCTTATTACCTCCACATCGACCGGCTCGTCGGAGTCAGCCTCGGCGGCGACCTCGGCCAGGGGGTGCTCCACAATCTCTACAACGCGCCTGGCTCGACCAACCCGACCTCGCAGCTGTTTGCCGACAAGTTCAAGACTAATGTCTATGCGGTATTCGGATCGGCCGATTATGCGCTGTCCGACCAACTGAAGGCGAGCCTCGCATTGCGCTACGACAGCGAGCACCGTCAGGTCTCGAACCGCGTCCCGATCGCGACCGACCCGATCACCGGCGGTCCGATCAACCCGGGGCAGGCGTTCGGCCCGATCCCCGACAAGAAATCGACCTTCAATCAGCTCGAGCCCAAATTCGCGCTGAGCTATCGCCCGACGCGCGACCTCAATATCTACGCCGACTGGGGCGTCGGCTTCAAATCGGGCGGGTTCAACAATCAGGGCTCGGCGGCGATCGTCAACGCCAACTTCAACAATGGCGTGACCCCGGGCACGATCAACGCCGGCGTGATCATCAACGACAATTTCCGCAAGGAACGGTCGAGCGCGTGGGAAGCGGGGATCAAGGGCAACCTCATGCACGGTGCGGTCAATTTCGACCTCGCCGGCTATTACACCCAGATCCGCGACATGCAGTTCTTCGAATTCTTCGTCGGCGGCTTCGGCCTGCTGCGGGTCGTGTCGAACATTGACCGGGTCGACGTAAAGGGCGCCGAATTCAACCTGACGGTCAAGCCGGTGCGCGGCATCTCGCTGTTCGGCGCGGTCAACGTCACCGACAGCAAGATCAAGAAGAATAGCTCGCGGCCCTACACCGTTGGCAACAAGTCGCCCTACACCGCCGATTACACGATCAACCTCGGCGCACAGGCCGAAGTGCCGCTATCGCCCGCGCTCAAGACCTTCGTCCGCGCCGATTATCGCGTCACCGGCCCGACCTGGTTCCACACCGTGCAGGACGAGACGCGGCCGACGTTGTTCACCGGGCTGATCCCGATCTCGGCGGTCAGTTTCCTTCCCGCGAGCTTCGGCGACGCCAATTTTTCGATCGCTCGCCGCGAAGCGTTTGGGGTGGTTAATCTGCGTGGCGGATTCGAAGGCCGTAATTGGAAGCTGACCGCCTTCGCGCGCAATCTGTTCAACAAGAAATACATCAACGAGGCGATCCCCGCGATCGAGTTCGGGGGCTCGTTCATCTCGCCGGGCGAGCGGCGACTGGTCGGCGTCGAAGCGAGCGTAAACTTCTGATCCGCAGGCTGACGGAGGTAACGCTCCGTCAGCCTGTCTCTTCTGATTATGTTACTAGCGCTTAGACCAGCTCGATTGCGACCGCCGTCGCTTCGCCGCCACCGATGCACAGGCTCGCGACGCCGCGCTTCAAACCTTTGTGCTTGAGCGCGTTGACCAGCGTGACGAGGATCCGCGTCCCGCTCGCCCCGATCGGGTGGCCTAATGCGGTGGCGCCGCCGTGGACGTTGATCTTGTCGTGCGCGATGCCAAGGTCCTTCATCGCGAACATCGCGACGCAGGCGAACGCCTCGTTGACTTCCCACAGGTCGACATCGCCGACGCTCCACTCGGCCTTCTTCAGCAGTTTCCCGATGGCGCCGACCGGGGCGATGGTGAACTCGCTCGGCTCGCGGGCGTGGGCGGCGGTGGCGACAATCCGCGCAACGGGTTTCAGCCCCTGCTCGGTCGCGGTCGACTGGCGCGACAGAACCACTGCTGCGGCGCCATCCGAGATCGACGACGAGGTCGCGGCGGTGATCGTACCGTCCTTGGCGAAGGCGGGCTTTAGCGTCGGGATCTTGTCGGGCATCGCGCGGCTCGGCGCTTCGTCGGTGTCGACGATGATGTCGCCCTTGCGGCCCTTTAGCGTCACCGGGGCGATCTCGGCCTTGAACGCGCCGCTATCGATCGCGGCCTTGGCGCGGGTCAGAGAGGTCAGGGTGAACTCGTCCATGTCCTGGCGGGTAAGCTGATATTCGTCGGCGGTGTTCTGCGCGAAGCTGCCCATCGAGCGGCCTTCTTCATAGGCATCCTCGAGCCCGTCGAGGAACATATGGTCATAGGCGGTGTCGTGGCCGATCCGCGCGCCGCCGCGGTGCTTCTTGAGCAGGTACGGCGCGTTGGTCATCGATTCCATGCCGCCCGCGACGATCAGGTCGGCGTTCCCGGCCATCAGCGCCTCGGCGCCCATGATCACAGTCTGCATGCCAGATCCGCAGACCTTGTTGACCGTGGTCGCCTGGACCGACTTGGGCAGACCTGCCTTGATCGCCGCTTGCCGCGCGGGCGCCTGGCCAAGCCCGGCGGGAAGCACGCACCCCATGTAGATGCGATCGATCTTCGCGGCGTCGACCCCGGATCGTTCAACCGCCGCGCGCACTGCCGTGGCGCCGAGATCGGTCGCTGAGGCGTCGGACAGGCTGCCCTGCATCGACCCCATCGGGGTGCGCGCGGTTGACAGGATGACGATGGGGTCGGTGGCCATGACAAATTCTCCGGGGGGGCGTCAATTTACCGCGACATAGAACGCCGCGCCCCCCGGTTCAATTCCACAAGAGCATCAGGCAGCGGATCGCTGAGCTGCCGTATCGATCACCAGCGGCGTCATCGAACGATAGACGTAGCCGAGCACGAGGCCGAACATGGCGTGAGCAAAAAGCGAGATCATTCCACGAGCCATTGCGAACCACGGAAACATCGCCGTCATCCCGTAGAAATTGACAAAATAGATCACAATTCCGAACACCAGACCAGCAATAGCAGTCGTCATCAGCGACCAGCGCGCCGCATCGGCGATCAGCGCGAAGACGATGGCGAGAATGATCGAAAGAATAAGATGGATGGCCATGGCGACGAAGAGGATCGTCAAATCAAAACTGGCCGGGGGAGGAAGTACGCCCTTGCCGAGGGCGATGGCGGCAATCATTCGCGGCGGACCCCATGGGCTGCCACCGCCGACCGTTGCGACCAGCAACATCTCCAGCATCATGAACACTATTGCAGCAATGATCGCGGCCGTGATGGCGGATTTGACGTTTATCGTCATGCGCTGGCTCCCAAAATAGCCTCGCCGGCCAAAATCGTGCTGGCGACCTATAAACCGATGATGAGCCTGACAGTTGCGCTGGCATGTTCAAACTTTGTCCGGTCAGTGCTAGGCGCTGCCGCTAATAGGAGACGCGCGATGGATCACGGCCTCGACTTCGGGCTCGGCGAGATGGCCGACGCGATCCGCGACACGACGCAGCGCTTCGCCACCGATCGGATCATGCCGCTCGCCGCCGAGATCGACTCCGCCGACCGTTTCCCGATCGAGCTGTGGCCGCAGATGGGTGAACTCGGCCTCCACGGCATTACCGTCGAGGAGGAATGGGGCGGGCTGGGCCTGGGCTATCTCGAGCATGTCGTCGCGCAGGAGGAGATCGCGCGCGCCTCGGCCTCGGTCGGTCTCTCTTACGGCGCCCACTCGAACCTGTGCATCAATCAGGTCCGCCGTTGGGCCAACGACGAACAGAAGCGCAAATACCTCCCCAAGCTGATCTCGGGCGAGCATGTCGGCGCGCTGGCGATGAGCGAGGCGGGGGCGGGGTCCGACGTTGTCTCGATGAAGCTGCGCGCCGAAAAGTCGGGTAACGGCTACCGTCTCAACGGGACCAAATTCTGGATCACCAACGGTTCTTACGCCGACCTGCTTGTCGTCTATGCCAAGACCGGAGCCAATGACGACAAGCCCTCGCGAGGTATCACCACCTTCCTCGTTGAAAAGGGCATGGCGGGCTTCTCGATCGGCCAGAAGATCGACAAGATGGGGATGCGCGGCTCACCGACCAGCGAACTGGTGTTCGACGATTGCTTCGTCCCCGCCGAGCAGGTGATGGGTCCCGAGAATGGCGGGGTCGGTGTGCTGATGAGCGGGCTCGACTATGAACGCACCGTGCTCGCGGGGATCCAGCTCGGTATCATGCAGGCGTGTCTCGATGTCGTCCTGCCCTATGTTCGCGAGCGCAAGCAGTTCGGCAGCGCGATCGGCGGCTTCCAGCTGATGCAGGCCAAGATCGCCGACATGTATGTGGCGCTCAACTCCGCCCGCGCCTATGTCTACACGGTCGCTAAGAATTGCGACGCGGGCAAGACCACCCGGTTCGACGCGGCGGGCGCAATTCTCCTCGCCAGCGAAAGCGCCTTCAAGGTGGCGGGCGAAGCGGTCCAGGCGCTCGGCGGCGCGGGCTATACCAAGGACTGGCCGGTCGAACGCTTCTTGCGCGACGCCAAGCTGCTCGACATCGGCGCCGGGACCAATGAAATCCGCCGCATGTTGATCGGCCGCGAGCTGATCGGGGCTTAGCTCACCAGACGTGGACCCGCTTGTCGGGCGCCAGGTACAGCTTGTCGCCCGGCTTGACCCCGAACGCATCGTACCACGCGTCGAGGTT